>CAZBSU010000070.1:0-8957 GCA_964494745.1 uncultured Planctomycetales bacterium
GACGAAGAGACCGGCAGCCACTTCGGGATTATCCCTTTACTCCAGCAGGGGATTTTGAAGCCCCGCGCCGCGATCATTCTTGATGCGGATAATGCCGACGCGATCGTGGCCCAGAAAGGCCTTTTTCATGGCCGGATCCAGATTTTCGGTAAGAAGGCCCACGGCGCCTACAATTGGCGCGGGTCAAACGCCATCGAGACCGCGGCCAGGGTCATTCATCGTCTTAAAAAGCACCGTTTCCCGTTTCGCCCGCATGCCTTGATGCGCGGGCCCACGGTCAATATCGGACAGATTCGCGGCGGGGATAAGGTCAATATCGTGGCTGATTTTTGCGAGGTGGCCGTGGACGTTCGGTTCTTGCCTGGGACGGCCTCTCATGATTTGCTGCGTGATATTCGATCGATCATCCGGCAAGAGACCCGACATTTTGACCTCAAGATCGACAGTCTTCAGCAGCCGTATGAGATATCACGCCGGCATCCGCTTGTTCAGACCTATTGCCGCACGGCCCGTCACCTGGGACTTAAGGTGAGGATCAAGGGGAGTGAGGGCGCGACGGTCATGACATTTTTTGGTCAGCACGGTATCCCGGCCTTTGCAACGGGATATGGGACCCCCGGGACCGCGCACACCACCGACGAATACGCGCAGCTGGACACCTTCATGCAGGGGGCCCGTTTGCTGGATCGATTCATCCGGGATTTCACATTCGAGACGAGCCCTGTTTGATCCGTTTGGCCGCCGGACCTTTGTGGGGACGCGTGTTTTTATTTTATCCCTTCATTCTGCATGCATTTGATGTTAAAATATATAAATTTGAGTGAACCTTGAAAGTTTTTGATCGGTTGTTGTATATATATTTTGCTGTTTTTTATTGAGGAGAACTGTGTTGAAAAAATATATTTTCATGTTCCTTTTTTTTATTTTGATGATGCCACCCGTTGAGGCACAACATAAAAAAGTTTTTGTCCCGGGTGAAACGATCAGCTACACCATCAAAAAGTTCGGGGTCAAGATGGGCAAGGCCAAGCTCGTTTACCACGGGGTGGTGCCTTTCGATAAGGGTGTGGCCGCGCTAATCGTTTTTACCGCCCAATCACTGAATTTTTACGATCGGGAAGAGATCTTCTGCGATCCGCAAAGTCTGCGCCCTTTGCGCGTCCGGCGCAATCTCAATATTTGGGGCAAAAAAGAACAAATTGTCGAGGATTATCAGCCTGAGCGCCAGCAGGTCGTTATTAAGAAAACCGCCGGGGGGAAAACGGTGGTGCAGAAGATCGAAAAGGCCGGTTCGTTGGACAACATTTATTGTTTTATGTATCGCTTCAGAAAAATGCCTCCCCCGGGTCCCCAGTCGGTATTGCACCTTAAACTCCCCACCGCCGAGGTCTTTCTCGAATTGGTTAAGATGGCGCGGATTCGTTCCGCGGGTAAGGTTTATCAGGCCGCATTCATGCAGAGCCGTTCCAAGGAATACCGGCTCTGGTTCGGTCAGGATGAGCACCGAACGCCGATCCGCATCGACGGGGCCATCGGCCTGGGCAGTGCCTCTTTGATCATGGATGATTACCAGATAACCTCGGTTCTGGCGCAGGAACGGAGATGAGTGTGACAGATCTCAGGACGATTATTACCAAATTGCAGGAGGATTTCCAGCAGACCATTGCCGCGCAAACGGCCGAGGCGCAGGGCCGGCTGTTGGCTATTATTGATGACCTGCACGCGGTTGCCCAAGAACAGATTCAGGCTATATGCCGGGATGAAATCAAGAAGATGATCCATGCGCTTCGAAACGGATTGAAGGTGACGGCCGCGGATATCGATCAGATCAAGTTATGGATCATCGGAGATGAGAAGGGGCATGAACAATCCGAGCATCATTGCCGGGTGTGGGGGAATGAGCTTCGGGATGTCCTGATGGAAATCCATGCGCTGCAAGACGCCTCGGGAACGTTGGCGGATTATATGCGGTTTCAGGCCCTGTTGCGCCGGGCATCGGTCGTCCTGTCCGATATCTTTTACTGCCGGCAGCAGAAGGAGCGGTTGGTCCAGATCCAGCAGATCGGTCCGGATTTGACCCCGGCGCAAAGATCCTGGCTGATCAGGGTCCTGGAAGATAAACTGGAGGCCAAAGATGGATGATGCCGTTGCGGGTCGACGACGAGCGCAGGATGATTTATCAGATTAGGCATCCTTCAAATGATGAACGACAATGATGGTCATAAACACAGGAAGGCATGATGGCCCACAGCACATGTGATAAGGGGGGGCATTTCGGGGAATTCGGGGGCGCGTTTATCCCGGAAACCCTCCATGCAACCCTGCAACAATTGGAAGCTACCTTTCGACGACTGAAACGGGACGCGCGTTTCCGGGCGGAATATTCCTATTATCTGCGCGAATACGCGGGGCGGCCGACACGCCTGTATCCCGCGCGCCGTCTGAGCCGGCATCTGCGACGACTCGAAGTGTATCTGAAACGCGAAGATCTCCTTCACACCGGTGCGCATAAAATCAACAATACCCTGGGGCAGATTTTGGTCGCGCGGTATATGGGCAAGACCCGTATCATCGCCGAGACCGGGGCCGGCCAGCACGGCGTTGCCACGGCGACCGCCGCGGCCTTGTTCGGCATGCCTTGCGACATCTACATGGGCCAGGAAGATATTTCACGCCAGGCCCTGAATGTCTTTAGGATGAGATTGCTGGGCGCACGCGTCCTGCCGGTTGAGTCCGGCTCCCGAACCCTTAAGGATGCCATGAACGAGGCCATCCGGGATTGGGTTACGAATGTTCGGGATACGTTTTATATCATCGGTTCCGTGGCCGGCCCGCATCCGTATCCGCTTATGGTTCGGGAATTCCAGGCGGTCATCGGGACGGAGGCGCGGCGTCAATTTTTGAAAGAGAATCGCTGCCTGCCGGATTATCTGGTGGCCTGCGTGGGAGGCGGCAGCAATGCCATGGGGCTTTTTCACCCTTTTTATGCTGATAAGAAGGTGAAATTCATTGGCGTGGAGGCCGCCGGCAACGGATTGTCCTCCGGCCGGCATGCGGCCCCTCTTTGTGAAGGCAAGATCGGAGTCCTTCACGGCAGCAAAAGCTACCTCCTGCAGACCGACCAAGGCCAAGTCCGGATCGCTCATTCGGTCGCCGCGGGTCTGGACTACCCCGGGGTCGGGCCGGAGCATGCCTATTATCAAAAGACCAAACGGGCGGTTTATAAGTCGATTACGGATGATGAGGCGATCGCGGGATTGAGGTTGCTTTCCGAAACGGAAGGGATTATCCCGGCCCTGGAAACGGCGCATGCCATTGCCTATTTGCAGAAGCTCGACCGTGTGGTCAAACGCCGGGCGCGCGTGATCGTATGCTTGTCAGGGCGGGGGGACAAAGACGTCGCTTCCATAAAAAATCTGATTTAATTTTTCTGTGCCATAAAGATGGAAAATCGTATCATTGCCAAATTCCAGGAACTGCGGTCGGTCAAACGCAAGGCCTTTATCGCCTATTTGACCCTGGGCTATCCCGATCTTGAGACGACGGTGCGTCTTGTCCCGGCACTTGAAAAGGCCGGCGCGGATATCATTGAGCTCGGCATACCCTTTTCCGATCCCATGGCTGATGGCCCCACCATCCAGGCCGCTTCCAGCCAGGCCTTAAAAAACAATCTTACCCTGGCAAAGATGTGGAAGACGGTCAAACGTATTCGCCGGGTATCCTCAATCCCCCTGGCGTTTATGACGTATTACAACCCGATCCATTTTTGCGGCGCGAGGCGATTCATCGAACAGTCACGGCAGGCGGGAGTGGACGGATTGATCGTTCCGGATCTGCCCCTCGAAGAGGCGGATTCTTTTCGGGCCTTGGCTGACAAGAGTCAGCTGGCGACCGTCTTTTTCGTCTCTCCGACGACCCCGACGTCTCGTATCGGCCGTCTGGCTGATGCCTCGACGGGTTTTGTCTATTATATTTCCCTGGCCGGGGTGACGGGGGCCCGCAAACGGTTACCGGGCGATTTGAGCAGGCGGATAAAGACCGTCAAAAGCCACAGCCGCCGGCCGGTTTGTGTCGGGTTCGGCATCTCAACCCCTCAGCAGGTGCGCCAGATTGCCCGGGTCGCGGACGGGGTGATCGTCGGCAGCGCGATCATTAAAGAGATCGCCCGGCATCAATCGCGGAAGGACATGCTGACGCGGGTGGCGCGCTTTGTCAAACATCTGACCCGGGGACTTTGATTTTATCTCCGGGCATCCAACGGAAATTTTATGATTCGAAAATCGACATGGCCTAACGGGTTCAGGGTCATTACGAATAAGATGACCGGGAGGGAGAGTGTCGCTTTGGGCTTTATGGTCGGCACCGGAGGGAGGTATGAGCCGGACCGCATCAAAGGCGCGGCGCATTTCCTGGAGCATATCCTTTTTAAAGGCAGCCGCCGTTATTCGTGCGCTCAGATCAAGGAATTGATCGAAGGGGTGGGCGGCGCCTTGAATGCGTTTACATCCGAAGAAAAGACATGTTACTACGCCAAGATACCGGCCCGGCATTGGAAAACCGCTTTCGGGGTTTTGTCCGACATGGTCTCGCAGCCGCTGATAACGTCGCGGGACGTTGACAAAGAGCGGACCGTTATCATGGAAGAGGCCAAGATGTACCATGACCTGCCCCATTACTACGTTCTGGAGCTGCTGGATGGCCTGTTATGGCCCGGTCACCCTCTGGGCAAGAATCTGATCGGGACCATGGAATCTTTGACCGGGATGACCCACCGCGCTTTAAGATCTTTCCGTGAATCCCAATATGTGCCAAACAGTATGGTCTTATCGGCCTGCGGCCGGATCGACCACAAAGACCTGAATTCTCTGGCCGGAAAGATTTTCGGCCGTTTGGCCGACACGGACCGACCGCCTTGTGTGCCGGTATCCGCGCGGGGCGCCATGCCGCGGACAGCTTATGACCCGAGGCCCATTGAGCAGATGCATTTGGCGCTTGGATTTTTGGGTTACCCCCAAGACCATCCTGACCGCTATGTCCTTAATGTGATGAACATCATCCTCGGCGGCAATATGTCCAGCCGCCTGTTCAACGAGGTGCGCGAAAAACGGGGTCTGGCCTATTCGATCGCGAGCTCAGTCAAGTATCTTAAGGATACGGGAGTCATCATGATCCGGGCCGGCGTGGATAATAATAAGATCGTGAACGCTGCGGACCTGATTCGCCGGGAATGTCTACGGATCGGCCGCAATGGGATCACTCCCGACGAATTGAAACGGGCCAAGGATTATTACCTGGGGCAGCTTTTATTGGGACTTGAAGACACGCTTGACCATATGCTGTGGATCGCCGATTCCCTGATCAGTCAGGGCATCTTGCGTGATCCCAAAGAGATCATCCGCGCGGTGCGCCGCATCAGAGCGGACGATGTCCAGCGCGTGGCCAAGGATGTGTTGACCGCGTCCCATCTTCACCTGGCCGTTGTCGGTCCTCTGAAAACGGGGCAGGTCAAGCAATTGGATCGGATGGTCGCACGGGGCGCGTAGTTCTTATTTGCCTTTTGGGCGCATCCCGGGCCTGTGGTGATGTGAAATTTCGTTTTTCAATTTGACATTTAATTCATTATCAGGTAGACTCAATTCATTCTTTAACGATTAACGTGAAGGAGGGAAGTTTATGGAAGAATTATCTTTTTATGATGTCAAGACCAAGAATAAATTCACAACCAGTGAATATGAGATTCGTGAAAAAAGCGGAAAATATTTCGCCGTTGCCAAATCCAAGGCCGGGACACATGAGTGCTGGCGGGTTTTGGGTAAGGACCAGGCTGCCAAACTGAAGAAATAGTCAGCTTGTTTTCGCGACAACACATTTTTGGGGTCGTCACGAAACGAGCTGACGGATATGCCCGGACGCCGGATCGTGACGAAACCTTTAAAGCCATTAGTGACTCCCAGGAAATTAGCTCAGTTGATCGCAGGATTTGCATCCGATAAAAAGGCCCGAGATATTGTCGTTCTTGATATGCGTAAGGTAGCAAATTTCTGCGATTATTTTGTTCTCTGCACTGGTAATTCCGACCGTCATATCCATGCCATCGCCAAAGGTATCGATCAGGAATTAGAAAATCACCGGATATTTGTCCGTCACAAACAAGGTGTCCATGATGGCCATTGGGTCATCCTGGATTTGGGCGATGTCGTGACCCACATCTTTGATCCCGAGACCCGGGATTTTTATGGGTTGGATTACCTTTGGCAGCAGGCCAAGAAAGTGAAATGGACAAGCTAGTCCTTGATCCCCGCCGATTTTCTTCTTTTTTATTCTCCCGTCTTTCTCTACCTGCGAGTATTGCCTTGGGCGGACATCAGGCGCGGTTAACGGTTTAACCCAATTCGGTGAATCATCATGGAAAAAGATTTTAAAGCAAGATTGCAGGAAACGTTAGACGCCATTATACGTGAGCATTACGGGTCCCAGCCGTCCCTGCCGGCCGTGGAGGTTGAGATCCCCAAAGAACGTCAACACGGGGATCTTGCCACGAACGTTGCCATGAAATCAGCCCGTATCTTGCGAAAATCCCCTTTGGCCATTGCGCAAGACCTGGTCCCGGTCCTGCAGGACCGTATCGCCCAAAGCCCGCTAAAAGATCACATCGCCCGCATTGAGGTTAAGCCCCCGGGTTTTATCAATTTTTTCCTCTCCGCCTCCGCGATAAGCGATAAGCTGACCCGCATCCTACAGGAAAAAGACAGATACGGTTCTGCCCAGAAGGGGCAGGGGCGGTCCGTTCAGATCGAATTCGTCTCCGCTAATCCCACCGGACCGCTGAGCGTGGCCCATGCCCGGCAGGCGGCCGTCGGCGATGCCTTGGGGAACATTTTTCGTTTTCTGGGGTATTCCGTCGTTAAGGAATATTACGTTAATGACGAAGGGAATCAGATCAATCTTCTCGGTGAGTCGGTCCGCCGCCAGGCGCAGCAGATCCTTTTAAAGCAGCCGGCGACGACCGAGGTCGCGTATCAAGGCGAATATATCGTCGCTCTGGCCGCGGCATTTATCGAGCAAAACAAGGTCACAGCCGACACGGATTTATCGGCCCCCGATTGGCAAGATCGCATCCGCGAATTCGCGGTTCAACGGCTGTTGGAGGTCATCCGAACCGAACTCGCCGATTTCGGCGTGACATTCGATGTCTGGGCGCATCAGAGCAAGATCGCCGATCAGAAGGCCGTTGTGCGGCTGCTGGAAGACCTGCGCCGGAAGGATTATATTTACGATTATGACGGCGCTCAATGGTTTCGCTCCACCCCGCTGGGTGACGATAAAGACCGGGTCGTGAAAAAACGTGATGGCAGTTACACCTATCTGGCGCCGGATATCGTCTATCACCAGGATAAATATCGGCGCGGGTTTCAAACGCTGATCAACATATGGGGCCCGGATCATCACGGTTATATCCCCCGTCTCAAAGCGGCGGTCGCCGCCTTGGGCCAGGATCCTGAATCGTTGCATGTCCTGATCGTTCAACTGGCGACGATTTTCCGTAACGGCAAGCCGGTTTCCATGTCGACCCGCCGCGGACAGTATATTCAATTGCGGGAGGTCATGGAGGAGGTGGGCAGCGATGCGGCCCGTTTCTTTTTCCTGATGAGGCATCTCAACGCCCATCTGGATTTTGATCTGGAATTAGCCAAAAAGGAAACCCCGGAAAATCCGGTTTATTATATCCAATATGCGCATGCCCGGATTCACAGTATTTATAAAAAGGCGCGCGAGGCCGAACTGCAGATGGCCTGTAGGGATTTTATCCTCTTGCAAGAACCAGAGGAAGAGGATTTGATCAAAACCCTGGGTCATTTTCCGTATATCCTTGAACGCTGCCGCCAAGAGTTGGATCCGTACGCCCTGGTCAATTATTTGATGATCTGCGCTACCGATTTTCACCGCTTTTATGACCGTCACCGCGTTGTCGATGCCGAGAGGCCCGACCTGTCCGCGCAACGCCTGGCCTTGATCGAGGCCACGCGGATCGTCCTTTCCAATGGCTTAACATTATTGGGTATAAGCCGCCCTGAGCAAATGTAATCTCATGATGACCCGTCTGAACGCCTGCAAAATATGGAAGGTGTATCCTGCCGATGGAGAGTTGAGCCGTCGACTGTCTCGGTCTATGGGGATCTCCGAGGTCATGGCCCAGGTTTTGATCAACCGCGGACTGGATGATCCGGGCGGGGCCCGCGGGTTCCTCGAAGGCGGGCCGCATGAATTTCATGATCCGTTTGGGCTGAAGGACATGGATGCGGCGGTTAAGCGGATTCGTTTGGCCCAGGCTCGGCAAGAGAGGGTCCTGATCTATGGCGATTATGATGTGGATGGTATCACGTCGATCGCCGTATTGCAAAAGGCCCTGGAGGCCATGGGCATGGATGTGGTTCACTACATTCCGCACCGCATACGTGACGGTTACGGGTTGAATCAGTCCGTGGGCAAGATCGCCCGCGATCGCCAGGCCGGCCTGTTTATCAGTGTCGACTGCGGAATCAATGCCTTTCATGAGATCGAGATCCTTAACCGGGCCGGTATTGACGCGATCGTTATTGATCATCATGAGGCCCCGGTCGAGGGTCTGCCGCGGGCGGCAGCGGTTATTGATCCCAAACGCCGGGATTGTTCCTATCCCTTCAAAGAGTTGGCCGCCGTCGGCCTGGTGATGAAGGTCGTTCATGCCTTGCAAGGAAGGTTCGATGCCGCTGACTTTGATCTGGTGGCCCTGGGAACGATTGCTGACGTTGTCCCCTTGTTGGGTGAAAACCGGGCGATCGTAAAAAGGGGTTTGTCCCGGATAGCCGCAACCCAGAACGTGGGGTTGTCGGCCTTGATGGAGGTGACCAAGGTTGCCGGAAAGACAGTCCGGCCCGCCACGGTCGGATTCATTTTGGGGCCGCGACTGAATGCGT
>CAZBSU010000071.1:0-8928 GCA_964494745.1 uncultured Planctomycetales bacterium
TCTCGGTGGCCGCCGTATCATCTTCGTTTACGAGGAAAACCGGAACCCGGAACAATCCCCTGAAAAAAACAAGCGTGTATTCCGTCCCGATCAAGAGATCATACCGACCTTCCCGGACGACCGGCAGGAGCCGTCGGGCCGTCTTGTAGAGATTGACGGCCGAGGCCAAGAGGACCGGACAATTTTTCATCCGCCGGCCTTCGGGCATGATATTTCTATACCTCCATCCCGCCTGCCGCACCAGATCCTCAAGAACGTCCTTCGTGACGATGACCACGTCAACCGTATGCCCACGCTGTTTTAAGCGGTTGACGATGTTTTTAAACAAGTGAAAATGAGCCGGATGGCCCAAAAAAAACAAAATTTTCATAATATTGATCTTTAATAACGATCCAGCCGGTTGTTCTCCATGTCGAACCACATCGCAAAGAATACCGATTGAAATCCGATCGACAAACTGAACATCCAGGCCAGGGCATTGATCGGTGGGATATGGCCGATATACGCCCAGAAAAGCAGCAGCCGAATAAATAAACCTAAACTCAAGGCCAACAGCGAGAATCCGAGCAGATAAAACAACACCAGCGGATGAAAATCCCTGATCACGTATTTCTCCTTCAGACGCCAAACGAACAATTTGACCAGCAGCCAGGAGATCGAAAACACAACCGCATGGATCTTGATCCCGGATACTTCGCCGATATTATAAATCGGCTTGACCGGGACATCCATGACCCGGAATCCGTTAACGTTCAGCCGCACCAACAAGTCATTGGGCTGGCCGTAACGTTTATACATCCGAGGCCAATCGATCGTTGTCAGCACCCGGCGATTCATGGCCGTGTAGCCGGACTGCGAATCCGCCACATGCCAATAACCGGAAGCGACCTTGGTCAGCAGGGACAAGACCGCATTGCCGAAATAACGCATCTTCGGAATCTTGCGGTAAGCCTCGCCGGTAAACAGGCGGTTACCTTTGGCATAATCACACCGGTCTTCCACCACCGGATCCAGCAGTGCGGTCAGATCATCCGGATTCATCTGGGCATCGCCGTCCATGCGCACCGCGATATCCGCGCCCCGGTCGCGCGCCCATTCATAACCCTTGGCCAGGGCGCCGCCGCAGCCCGCATTGGATTCGTTCTGAATCAGGACCAGCCGGTCTTTCTCCCTTTCCTGGTATTGCCGGACGACATCCAGCGAGCGGTCAGTACTTCGATCGTCCACGCAAACGATCACATCAACGAAAGACGGCATGGCCTCGATCACCCGGTCGATTAATTTTTCCTCGTTGTAAATCGGAATCACTACAGCAATCGTTTTGTCGTGGTACATGGCATTGGCCCTTTCTGACTGATTGTTCAATCCCCCGGATTCAGTTCCAGGACAACGAGACGGCCATCGTCAACCGGAATGATTTCCGACAGCCTGGCGTGCGGAAACAGGCGTTTGATCAGGTCCGGTCGGTCGGTCAGCATCAGGGGACCCTTGGCAAAGATCAATTTTGATCTTTTATCGATAAACTGCACGTTTTTCTCGACGATCTCCGCATTCTTTTCATAAGATAAATAGGACGGCTCGAACCGACGGGGATACTTCTGGTCGAAAAACAGGCGGTAGATCCAGAGAATACGAGGAACCGGCAAGATCGGATAATATTTGTTCCACCCCTCGACGTAAATGCTGAATTTCTGCCCGGAGACCTGATTGAGGACCGACGCGGCCTTGTAATAAAACTGCGCCCGCTGGCGGTCGGATTTCGCCTTGGCGATCCCCAGCCCCCCGCAGTAAGCCGAAGACCATAAGAGGGCGAACATGACAAAAATCAAGACTATCTTTCGGAAACGAAACATTTCCATCAAGACCAGCAAACCCAAAACAACCCCTGGACCCAGAGAATAAAATACCCGCAGAATAAATGGCAAATCCACCCGGCTGGCCTCGAGAAAGAACGGCGAAGGATCATAACGGTGGGCCATCCACAGACCGATCCCGACCAATCCGGCACACACAATTTGTTCCAGGAAAACTGCGATTTGTTGGCGCCCCGGCGGAGCTGCCGGCCGGCCGTCAGCCTCTGATCCGGCCAACCTACGCGCTAGATACACAGAAAGACCCATGACGGCAAAAACAAAAGCGGTATAAACGTAGTTGTGATTAACCACCCCGCCCAGCTTTGTCAGGGCATAAATGAGCGCAAGAAGAAGGATATGTCCGGCGGACATCAGCATGAACGGACGGATCTTTCGCTCGCGGTAGGCCCGGGCGCCAACGACCAAAAAAAGGAAAACCGGGAAGGTTTTCTTTGAAAATAAGATATCGGAATAACAGACCAGATTGGCGTATTCACCGCGGCAACGGACATTGCCGATAAAATTGTCAATGATCGATCGGGAAGCGTAAATCAGAGACGGCCAACCAAAAAAGAGACCGGTCAGGGTCAAGGCCGTCACCGCACCGGTCAACACGCCGCATGACAATTCGCCCAGGGCGCGGAATTTTCTTTGAAAAATTAAATAACCGGCAAAAAACAACAACGTGGCGAGACCGGTAACCTTGGAGAACAAGGCCAGGCCGCAAAAAAATCCCGTCCAGAAAAGCGGCCGAAACCAGCGCCGGGGCGTCGCGAAAAATATCATGAAGGCCCACAGGGTATACAACGCCAGGGTCTGATCCGCATAAACGTAGGTACCAAAACCCGTCAGGAAATAGGAACCGGTCAAAAAGGCCCCGGAGAGAATACCTGCCCACGTCCCTCCGACCTTATACGAATAAAAAATGGCCGTTATTAATATCAGGACATTAATGAATCCGATATAAACCATGCCGGCGATATATGTCTCAGAAAAGAATACCGCAGCCAGCCGGATCCCGACCGGGATCATGATCCGGTCCAGGTACGGGAAATAGCCCCAAAAGCTGCCCCAGGCGACCGGGCCGATGTACCGGGTGGGATCGCTGGGCATCGGCAGGGTCCAGCAGGACCGGCATAAAAGCCAGACATACAGGCAGACGAACGAAAGCAACAACGTGTAACCGATTGTTCTGATGATGTTTCTCATGTGAATCTCAACAGAAAAGACCCCGGACGATGTCGCCGGTATAAATCGCGCTGACAGCACTTTCACAGCTTTGCCAGCAGCCCGGGCACTTCCTGACCCATTCCCGTTCTTTTTTCAGGGTATCGCCGAACCATATGTCTTTCAATTTCTGGCTCCTGAGATTGCCGACTATTTTCCCGTTGTAAAGACAGACCGGAACGTCGCCGTTGGGCAGGATCCGCAGATGATTGGACAGGGCCACGCACCGGGGGCGGGGAAACGGCCGGCCTTTGACCAACCGATTATAAAGACCCCGCAGGTGATAGCGGTCGACCAGTCGCTCTTTGAAATCACCGACCTCCTTCGCATCCGCGAGCACGGACCGCATGAAACTTTCCAGCTCCGCCGCGGTAAATTGTCCCAGGGGTTTAAACGATAACGCGGGATCGACCATCCCTTTATCGCTGTAAAGGCTGTTCGCCGGATCAAAAGCGATGCTCGGATAAACAGGGACACCCAGCGGCCGCATCATTTCTTTCAATTGACGGTAGGCCTCGATCCCCCGCTTGTCAACAATCGCTTGGTTGATTCCCACATGAAACGCTCTTTCTCCGCGCAGCCCGACCAGGCCGCGCACCGTAGCCATGGCCTTGTCGTAAGCACCCGGGACGCCTCTTAAGCGATCATGTTCCTCCCCGACGGCGTCAACCGATATCTTGATATGGATCTTATGAATCGGTCTGACCGTTTTCATGTCGCGCAAGATACGCTCGGTCAACAGACCGTTGGTGCTGATATGGATCATCCCCGGCGCGCTGAAATCGTCAATGCGTTCGATAATCTCAACGATGTCATTGCGCAGGAAAGGTTCGCCGCCTGTGATACGGACAACATCGACCGTTTTCATTTGTTCAAAGATACGGCCAATCTCGTCCACGCTCATCGTCTCCCGGTCAGCCGCTCTTTTTTTCCATATGTCGCAAAAAACACATCTGGCGTTGCAGGCCCACGTGACAAAGAAGGTAATAAAGCCGGGGGTGGCCGGGATGTTCAGGGAATTCTTAATGATGGCCTTAATAATGTTGCTGATCAAAATCAACCTCCCTGCCCTGCGCCGGGGACGGCCCAGACGGTTAAACGCAACGCGTCTGCGCTCCGGCGCAATCCCCGAAAAGGATTAAGACGGTTTTGGCATACGGTAATGTTTCGGTGCATCGCTGATGATCCGCACGGTCCGCTCGAAATCAATGTCGATCCGCCGGCAGTACTCTCTGATCGAATCGAAGCGCGGGGCGTTTTCGGCCTCGATCAATTCCATGGCCTTGTCGCGGGTTAAAAGCCCGGACCGGATCTGATTGCTCCGAAAGGTGTCATTTTCCGTAAATCCGGCCATTGAATAATAAATATAATTATAGAACGAAGCGGTGCCGTCGCCGATACGCCATGATGAGGA
This sequence comes from uncultured Planctomycetales bacterium, assembly GCA_964494745.1. Lineage (GTDB taxonomy): Bacteria > Omnitrophota > Gorgyraeia > Zapsychrales > JANLHA01 > CAZBSU01. Next base: position 4,495 of record CAZBSU010000071.1, read on the forward strand.
TGTGTCCGATGCCGTTTCCCAATCATATTCGGCCCGCAGGGTGGCCATCATCTGGTTTTCATCCCAGGCTATATATTTATACAGATTGTCATATTCACGGTTAATAAAATAATAGGCAAAACATCCGAACATCGTATCCGGCAGGGATGCATTCAAATAAGCCGGATTTTTCAGAAATTGACTCAAATAAAAATAAATTAGTTTCAGCTTACTCCCGGGAGTAAGGGTGTAAACAAAATCCTCGTCATAGTGCGGGGGAACGCCCGCGAAACCCGTCTTGAAATCCGTCCGCTCGAGCATATTCTCGCATAAAAAGACCGCCCGGATACCAAGGTCCCGCTTTAACCGCTGGGCATGATAAAAATAGGCCTTATCCCCGGCCATAAACAAAGGGACCGTGCCCAAATGCGGATTGCGGAGCCAGGCCAGGACGTTGGCTTTGATATGCCGGCGTTTCTTGCGGATGTCCGCCGAAACGAGAATGTGTTCAACTCCCAGCTTGCCGCAGATGCGCGAGATATTCCGGCGGGCCAAATCCGTAACCATGCCCCAATCGTAGGTATAAGCGACAGGATTCATTTTCAGGACGGTTTTAATGTAATGCAACCCAAACGTGCTGTCCCGTCCACCGCTGAGACCGACGATGCAGTCGGGATTCCGGTTATCTTTTCTATACCTTTCAGCAAGTCTAACCAAGGCCGCCTCTCCGCAAAGCCGAATCGGCCGGTTATGGCGACAATAGCTGCACACGCCTTCGGTGTCAAACGTTATAAACGGCATGGTCTCGGGGAGGACACACCTTGTGCAGCGCCGCAGAGACAACTGGGATGGTTTGCGATATGCCGGCAGATGCCCTTGAAAAAAAGAATCGGCCGGCAACGGCGGCGAAACGTCTCGGTTGTTTGCCTCTGCCGGACTCTCGTCGCGGATAATCTTTCCCGTCCCCTTGCACTTGAGAGGAACCAGCGCCGGATCGGATCCGGTTAATGAGAACATATCCGTTCGCAAATCATCGGTATCAACCGCACACCCCTGGCCGGGCGGCAGCTGACGGATTTGATGTGATCCCCAAAATATCCGCAGTTTGATATCTTCCACGAGCTTGCGCAAAATCATGGCTTCCGAGGCAAAGACCATCATTTTTTTCGGTACGATTTCAATCAGGTGTAAAGAACCGTTATTGGTCGCCAGGAACAAAACCCCGTCCTGACCGATCAAACCGGCGATGGAGGCCATGCCTTCGAGGAGACGAAACGTTTCGCAAAGCGACTCGTTAACGGACCGATTTTCAATCAGCTTGGATTGGATCAACCGGAAAATGATTTCGGAATCCACTTCGGTTTGTCTCTCCCCTTTGGGATAGCGTTTCCAAAGGGAATCGGCATTGACAATGATCCCATTGTGCACACCGACGATTGGCCCGCAGACAATCGGCTGATTATTCCCAGGACTGAACGCGGATCCGTCGGTTTCCATACGGGTATGCCCGATGACGGCCAGCGGCCCCGAGACCGAATGCCCCTCCGTGCGACCGGTGCCCCGGGCCAGGGCATGCTTAACAAAATCGCGATAGCAGCCGTCCCGGAGGATCCGCGAGGCCTTATCGGCCTTCTTGAAAAGGCGGATTTCATTCCCGGCCAAGACAGCCAGGCCGGATGAATCACTGCCCCGTATCTCGGAAAACCTTAACAGCCGGTCAATCATGGCCCGAGCCAAAGCCACGGGTATAGTTTTGCGGGCCGGAAGAATCATTCCAAAAATGCCGCACATTCGCGTTCTCCTAGTATTGTTCCCCAACCGGGCCGACGACTCAGCGGAGGGGTCCTTTCTCCGCCACGCATGTCATAATATCTCGGGTGTTGACATATAAATTGACCGATCCCACTTTTAATAAACGGGCGGCGGCCTGGATCGGTTTGACGATCTTACCGAAAGACTCCCGCCCCTTAAATAAAACAAAATCCAAGGTTGTGGTCCGTCCAGCATAAACAATCTGCCTGACGATGAACCCATGCTGCTCCAGTAATATCCGCACACTTCGTCGCGAAAAGAAAAAAAGATGCTGTGGCGGCGTCAGAAGATGCCAGAACCGTCCCGTGACCCGGGCCAAAAAAGACGCATGATCGCCGGTGCTGAGACACAGAATTCCGCCGGGGCGCAGGATCCGATGGATCTCATCCAAGACCTCCCGGGGGTTGCGCAGATGTTCAAGCACATCCCATAAAGTCACGCCATCATAGCTCTGCTCGGGGAAACGGGCCGACACCAAATTTCCCTTAAAAACATCAAAGGTCGAATGCGTTTTTACATAATCGACACAAAAATCGGAGATCTCTATCCCCTGAACCGCGAAGCCGGCCCGGGCGGCGGCCTGCAGAAACCCCCCTGTTGCGCACCCGACATCAAGCAGCCTCCCGCCGCTTTTGTGCGCCTTAACGAGCGCGGCGCGCCGATCTTCGTTGGCCGAGTTATGGCTGCGACAATCCGTTTGCGGGGACCCAAAATACTTATTGCCCCGCCCAAAATACTGCTCATCGTAAATCCGATACAAATCCTCCGAAGGGGGACAGGGGTGAACGAACATCAGATCGCATCGGCGGCAGTGATAAATGGAATAACCATTTTTGATAAACCGCAAAGAAACACGACCGTCCCCCGCGCAGATTGGACAATGGACCTTGGAAGCAAGATTGGGGGAGGGCATGTTACTCGTATTTTTCCCGGCGCATTGAGGAAATCTGATCGCAAAGCAGGCCGAACATGAAAACAATGATCATGGCGATGGTCAAGATGACCGTGGTATCGGAGAGCCCTCCCGCGGAAATCATATCGTTCGCGAAGCTAATAAGACAAGCCAACAAGAAAAATCCGCTAATCGAAAGAAAAACCTTAAGCGGCTCGAATAAGACCGTCAGCCGCAGCATGAGCATCAAGACGGCCGGCCCGTGCCTGAGCTGACTGACGGTGCTTTTCCCGATCCTTTTACGGATCGTGACCGGGACAAAAATATATCTTCGATTGCCCTTAATCATCGCCAGGGTACTAGTGGAAGAAAAAGAGAAGCTATCCGGCATGAGATGAAGATAACGGGATATTGTTTCCTTTTTGAACATGCGCAGGCCGCAATTCAAATCGGGTATCTTGGCTCCAATAAGGAATTCCGCATACCTTTCCAGGATATATTTTCCGGGCCTTCGCGATAAAGGACGGTGCGAAGCGGAATCCCGCGCCCCGGCCACCATATCCTGCCCGTCACAGGCAGCTACCAGTCGCCGCACATCCTCGACAGGGTGTTGTCCATCTCCGTCAATGAATAGCACATACTCACGGCCGGCTTGGCGGATCCCCGTTTTCAAGGCCGCCCCGTACCCGCGGTTGCGCTCATGCATCAAGACGCGGATGCCTTCTGAGGGTATCTGCCCGGCCGTGCCGTCCGTCGAGCCGTCGTTGACAACAATGATCTCCGCCAGGGAAAAGGCCTCCCGGACATCCTTGACCAAACCGGTGATGACGTCGGCCTCATTGAAAACCGGAATGATGATGCTGAGGTTCGATTGATCCATATCGCTAAAAAAATCCCCTAGGTTCACAAAGAGACATATCCGCCGACGATAAAAAAATTTGGCCCTGTTATTGGTCCTCGGCGGGCGCGGATTTTTCCTCTTTGATTTTATCCAGCAACGCGTCCAAGCGTTTCATGGCGTCTGATACCAGCTCCATCGGCTCGTCAGATGCCGCGGGAGAGGTTGGCGAGGATTCGGACTCCTTGTCTAATTCATTTAAGATGGTCTTCGGATCAGAGGATGGAGTTTCTGCGCCAGGCGGGGATTCTTGAAATTCTGGAGTCTCTTGTGCCTCTTGAGGTTCTTGAGCTGCTTGGGTTTCTTCTGCAGCCGGGGGCTCCTGATTTTCCGGCGTTTCCTGAGGGGTTGGGTCTGTTTGGCTTTCTTGCGTCTCGGAAGTCTCTGCTGTTCCGGATGATTCTGGCCCCTCTGGGGCATCTGCCTTTGCTTCGGCCGCCTCTTTATCGGCCCCGCCCTCTTTTGTCTCCCCTTGAGCTTGCTGGTCTGCCGCAGGTTCGGGAGTGTCTGCCGGAGGCGACTCCTTTGTCTCCTGCGCCCCTTCTTTCCGGGAATCAGCGGACGTGTCTTTGGCCTCTGGCGCAGCCTCTTCGGCCGGCTGATTTTCTGCCTGTTGTTTTTCTTCCTGGGGCTCCTGGGATGCCTTTTCGGATGTATTTTCAGCGTTCATGGGAATCCCTCCTGGGAACAATTCCTTATCTTGATCGTCAGCAGGTATAAAATATCAGAATATATATTAATTATAAAAGGTAATCATGGGGATGAAAGAAAAATTTTGATTATTCAAGGCGGCCGGATGACGCGAATTCCATATCCATGCCGACCGCTATGCCTGAAAAGGGAAATCAGAAAT
>CAZBSU010000072.1:0-8915 GCA_964494745.1 uncultured Planctomycetales bacterium
AGAGAAAGGCAGGGATGAGGATTCGAGCAGGGGCTTATGTCTGTCCGGCACCTATGCCGCGTTCCCGCGCCTGCCGAAATGGCTGGTGGAGATTGGGATCGCCCCGCTATATGAGGCCGACGAGCTTCTGCATCCGCTCAAATTTTTCCGCGCGCATCCCAATTACCGGTGGTATCACGTGTTGTTCCGCGGCGCCGGGATCATTCTGATCCTTGCGGCCATCGTCGCTTATCCGCCGCTGGTCGGCTGGCTGATCTTCCACGGCAAATGGATCAGTTTGGGCTTGTTGATCGCTGCTCACCTCGGGCTTGTCTTCCTGCGGCTGGCCCTGACCGTGGACAAGCCGATGAAACGCACCCTCGCGGGCATCCTCATTATTTACATCACACTTCCTGCTAACGTTCTCGCGCATGCTCTTTCCAATTTTGTTGTCCGCTTCGCCCCGTTGACAATGGAAACACCAACTGGAGGCATGCCGTTTGAGCAAAAAATAGCGGCGATACTCAGAATTTCCGGCTGGCTGTCAACTTATGATACACCGATCGGAATGCGGAGTATCGTCTGCACTTTCTGGGACGAGATCACAAAGATCGTACAGCGGCATGGATTCAGGGATATGGATGCTTTTTTGACTGGACAATGTTCTTATCCAGTCGCAGCGCCGGCTGCTCAGGAGGTGGAGAAATTCCTGGCCGGCTATGGCATGCGGCAATCATGTTTTAACCGCTTCGTCGAGCAAATGCATAGTTTTAGAACACTGGCTGCGGCATACATGGATCGCCATCGACAATATCCGTCTATCTTGGTCATCGGCGCGGGCCTGTTTCAGGAACCTCTGAGCTTATTGATGATCCTCGACCAATTGGGGCAAGAAAAGGGATTAAGGCCTTTAAGGCCTGGCATTGTCTCGATTTTGGAAAAAGGAGCACCGATAGCCGGTAATCGCGGTCGCGGTATTGTTTATGATTATGAGGATATGCAGAACTTAAGTGCCGATCAGATTAGCACATATTTTGATAAAACCGATCGGGGATATATCGCGAAAGAGAGTTTAAGGAGTCTATTGCCGGCTAGCCCGACTTGTGGTGATGTTAGTGTGTTTCGGAATTATCAGATAGGCGATGTTTATACCCGTCGTGCCATGATTTTTATGAACAATGTGATGCCTTGGATCGTCACGCAGGATTCGCAAATATTCAGAGGGATTTTCAATTTTCTTTATAGTGTGCTGGATCAAGACGGGGCACTTTTTATTCCAGATGTGGAAGAAAATTATGTGCGGGCCTATGGCCGCGAGTTGTTTGAGACCTACGCTGAGTTATTGGATGTTTTCGTCAGGAAATCCGATCTGGAACAGCGCGTCGTGGAGCAACGCAACCGGTCTGAAGCGGTGGGGGTTTTAACGGAAGAACAAAAGTTAGCCAGACTGAAAACCTGGGCGCGGGATATGTTAAGTCAGGCAAGGGCCGTGCAGACACAATGGGAGGCTTTCAGAAAAGAACAAACGGAGTCAGGACGTGCGAGCCGACTGGAGTTCGTGAAAGCCCGTGCAAAAGAATCTTTGCAAACATACGAATATCGGTTTGAGTTGGGCCTGTCTTTGAAAGAGATATCTGCGCTTGAATGGGATTTGGAATATGGCTTAACGACGATTTCTTTTATTGAGGAATTCGAGCCACATTGGGATTTCACAGATTCGTTATCGACAGCGGCAAATTTGGACCAGGGGTTGAGGGAAATTATCAGCGCCCTGGAATATTTTTTAGACTTTCGGCGGCTAGTGGTTATTCGATTGGGGACAAAATGCCGGTTTGATCTTGCGATTAATTTATCCGGCAGCAGTCCGGAAGCGGATACATCTTCTGCCGGCATGAAGCCCGGCTGGCGGTGGATTGCGTGGATGTTTCCAAAGGGGAGGGCCAAACGGTTTCTGATTACCCGCGTCGTGCCGCTGGTAGAGGAATTGGTCAACCAGATCTGGCGCGGTATTTACACCCATACAAGCGGAGGGTGGTATGCACGGTGGGAAGTGCCGTTTCGCTTCGTCAATAAGCACTGCGGACAGGCCTTTAACGGACAGCGCGGTTGGTTTGAGCCGACAGTCAAAGAATGGGCCCGGATACATGAAGATCTCTGGCGCATGTCCACTGATGCGGGCCAGGCCTTTAATAAAAAGTATCACCGCGTTCTCAAAGCATTAACGTTCAAAACAATAAGGCAGCTTAGAATCATCAGGCGCGGGTGGTATGAGGATCATCTCTATTACTTTAGATTACGCGTGCCGTTTGCCCGGACGATTGCCTTCATCGCCGGCGTGCGTGCCGCGGCCCGGGTGCACGCGCGATACAACAAAGATGTCCTGGATGGCAAGACTGCGTGCGGCGTGGTCGGCATGGCCGGCGGGGCTGGAAAGCGGCGTTCTGATTTTTCAAAGCAGGATGTTCCCACCCAGGTCGAAATCACTGTGGCGCAGATTTATAGCAGGCTTTATAAAAGGGACCGTTTGGCCCTCCGGGATTCCGCAACGGATGTGGTTACTAATTTCGGACTACCGGTCACATACGGGGCTTTTCTGCCGACGCCGGAGATCTTCCCGGCTTTGCGTAAGTTTGCCGGGATCCGTAAAGGAACACGGATCTTTGACTTCGGTTGCGGAAGCGGGGATACGGCTTGTCGCTTGGCGGCCCGCGGCGCGATTGTCGACGGGTGGGAAGAAAATTATGCGGCCTATTTCTACTGGCTCCAGTTCCGGGGATCGCTGGACCGGATCGTCTGCCTGAATCGCGGCAAACTTGCCCCGGAAGCCCTGGATGAATTGAAACGGCTGGAACAGCGCGTTCACCTGACGCATGGCGATATCTTCTTTGCGTCCCCGCCGATCAATTTCAGGAAATACCGGGTGGTGTATTTGTACTATCCGGAACCGAATGAGGTCTTGGAACCTAAATTCCTGCGGCAAATCGATGCGCTTTTGTCCGATCCGGACACGGGTTTGCGGAAAGACGCATGTCTTGTTGTTTTGAGGCAAGGCAGGGTTAAGGCGCCCCGATTCGAACATCTTAAAAAAGTTGATGCAGCTCGGGTCAAGGCCCCGGTTGTTATTGATGATATTAAGGAATATCGATTATTTAAATATGGTTTAAAAACGCGGCGGCCGAGATACAGGAACACCGTAACGCTCTTTGCTATGCAATCCGGATGGTTTAATAGTCATGACTGGCTGGAAAGACATTTTAAGGCCGGGTGGATCATCCGCGAGAAGATCGCGCCCGCGGTCGAAGAACTGCAGAACATTTGGAATGTTTGGCGGCACGGCTGGGCCCGGGCGTTAAAGGTTTTTATCGCGAAACATCCGCAGGTCTATGACCACCAACAAATGCAGCCCCGGCCCCGCACCCAGGCTGACGCGGATAAACTCGAGGATGTTTTTACCTGGGGCATGATGGCTTACCGCAATACCCTTGCCCGTTACCGATGGTTCCCCTTGATTAAATATCTGTTCGCCTGGTGCGCGGCCGTCCGTTATCACAGCCGCAACAACCGCGACGTCTGGGCGGCGGATGAATTCACTGTCCAGGAACATATCGAATGGTTCGTGCAAATATTAAAAGAAACAGCGGCGGCCAACGGACAGAAACATATCCTTATTGTGACGCAGGATTACGCGACGATACCTTTAGGGACATTATATAAGCAAGGCCGCAGCGACAGGGATTATCTGCATAAAACGGTTGAGAAACTTTTCGGTAAAGAAAATGTCTGGATCGCTTTGTTCATGGAATACGAGCAAGGCGTGACCAGGCAACAGGCCCTGGCGGCTGTTTCGCCGGGAACAGGGCTCGGCTCATTTGCCTTGAGCGGCCCGTGGACCGGTGCCCTGCTGGAACTAGCTGCCCTTCCGTTATTCCGGATACCGGGGTGGAAGTATGTTTTCGGCGACTTTCCTGATGGGTTGATGGTGCAGGTCATCAAAGATGATGGGCCTGACCATGACGAGGAGCCTGTTGACGAACCGGCGGAGCCGGAAGATGTGTTGGTGCCGGGTGGAATGGATTCGGGCGGGTTGGGATTCGACCTTAATGCCGTGCAGTCGGGCTGGCAAACACGTTATGAAGACCTTGAAACCGATAAGGAGCGGGAAGAGTTTTGCTGCCGCTATGTGCCGCGCGAAGAGGAAGTCGAGCACTGGAACATACGCAAGAATATGCTGGATTATGTCAAACATGAGCATCCAGGGATGAGTGACGGAACCGCAAAATTGCTGGCCGATGTTATGGCGGTTGATAAATTCGTCAAGGCGCATAAGCAGGGTGTGCTGGCATGGAATGAGAGCAGGACAAGGCTGGTTTGGCGCCAACCCAGCCCGGCAGAGCTTGATGAATTGCGCCGGTTCCGTGAGGAGTTGGATGCGATTTGCGACGCGCAGTATGCCGAGATCAAGCGCCAGCACCCGGTCTTATTCCCTGAAATGGATAAAGATCAGCAGCGACGGGCCCTTGAGGCCGTGATCAGCCTGCACTCGTTGCGCAACCAACAGGTCTGGGACAGGGCAAAAAATATGCCGATGGCCATGGCAAGAAAGAGAAAGAGAAAGGTGACAGTCACCTTTTTGGGGGACAGGTTGGCGGGGTGCGGACAGGCGGGCGAGACCCCGGCGCGGGAAGCCGGCCGGATTGGTCAATTTTTTGATTCGCAGACTCCTGCAAGACATGGACTTATAGAAGCAACACCGGGTCTTAAGACTCGGTGTTGTGGGATTTATGGGCCGGATGGGAAAAAATATCAGCCGGGGGTCGTTCGGCCGGAACAGGAAATTGATCCGCGGCTCACGGCGTTGACTGAGCAGGCCCGGCAGGCGGTGGCAAGCGTTAATAATCAGCAGGCCTTCTTGGCGCTGCCGGATTCCGACAAGGCCCGGATGCTTGCCTGGCTGAACGATCACTATGGCCTGGTCTACGGACCGAAGGAGGGAACGGGCAGTGAAGTGATTGTCACCGGCCTGGGTGTTGAAAACATCCCGGCGGTTGATCTGTCTTCTTGCCTGGGTTACGCCGAGGAGTTTGGCCTTGGCCGCAGGGTCCAATCCGGCCTTTGGCAATTAATGGGCCAGGTTTCGCAAGGCCAACAACCAACGCGCCGTCAAAGGACCAAGTTATTATCTTTGGCCATGCGGGACCAGCGCTGCAGCGATCCGTTTGTTAAAGGATTGGTCAGCCAGGCATTAAAAAGATGCGCCGATATTCAGGAAAATGAATATAAGCTGATCCTGGAGATCCTGAAACGCAACCGGATCGAGGCGCATGCCGGCAAACCCAATAATCTGCCTGAGAAAATGACCTTCGGCATTGAGATCGAGATTGCCGCCATGCAAGAGGTTAAGCACCGAGATCAAGTCAATTTGGATCAGGACATTGATTTGACCTTGGAGCTTTTTACGGACTGGGCCGGTTGTGTCAAAAGGGCGCAGGAAGAAGGCGTTTTAAGAAAACCGGGGAACAAAGAATATTCCTGGGGCGTCCAATTGGAAGGCGCATGGAATCAATTCGAGACGAAATGCCCGGTTATGTATAACCGCTGCGGGGATTGGGCGGAGCTGAGGCGCGGCCTGTTGCTGCTACGGTTAATGATGCGCAAATGGCAGTTTAAGGGTTACAAGTTTGTGGTCAACTTTCATTATCATGTCGGCGGTTATCCTTTGGACGGCCGCACGCGTCAGGCCCTGGCCTTTATCTTCAAGGCCATGGAAGACTATTGGCGGGAATTGGTTGGGGTGGTCAAGATCAGGAAAGTTAAAGGCCATGGCCCTGGAGTTTTGAGCACGGATGCCTTGTTCGGTGACCTTCTACCACCGGAAAAGCATGAGCATATTTTGGCCTATTGCGACCAATACACTTCGACGATGACATGTAATATATTCCCGACCTATTCCATGGATTATCCCGAGGAGGCCTGGTGGGGATTGTATCAGCGGATGATCAACGTGACCCTGCACGTTCTGCATGCCGCTTCCACGCATCCCGAACGTTTCAACTTGTTGGCCTGGGGCCTGCCGGCCCTGCAGGATACGATCATGCCGTCGGCTATGCGGAATAATGTCCTGCGCCATGCCCTGGATCAGTTGTTTGACAATGACGTCCAGGGTAAGCAGGATTTCCTGCAGCTTTTGACCGCCACCTCGCCTGACTATGTCCGCCGGAAGAGAGCCGCATCTCAAAAGGGGCAAAGGACGCCGCGTAAATTATTAAGTATCTATAAAAAATACCGTCTGGATGATTTATATAAAAGACATTGGCGCGCCAACGGCTGGGCCAGCCGCGAGCAGCTGAAAGGGACGGCCATCCCGATTCTAAGCAGTCATGAAAAGGTTTTATCTGTTTTATTCTTTCCGCGCCGCCGGGGTAAGAAAAAGATGTTCGAGTCGATAATTATCGGACCGGAAGAAGCGCCCGATGGATTGGCCATGCAGGAAGCCGAGCCGCTTGAATTGATCGCGCTGACCGGCCGCGGTGCCTTGGCCCGCCGCGCGTGCGCCCTGTTGGCTAAACAAAACTCCGATGCTATCGGGTCCGCTTATTTATTCCCGAATCCGCATTCAAGTTTGAATTTGAAATCAGGCTACGGGACCTTGCCTGCCTTATGCAATATCGCGGCTTTTGCCGAGAGACCCGTTGCTCAAATCGTTTTCAGCAGAATAAAAGAAATATTTGAGGATATTAACGGGGCTCAAACTTCAAAATGGAGTCATAAACGGAGAATGCTTTTTATGAAATTTTTCGGCCGCTTGGTCTGCGCGAGTGTGCATCCATCGATCAGGCGGGAGGCCTGTCAGATGCTGGAGCGGGAATTGCTGGGCGATGGCCGTTGGGAGCACAGCCGGTATTGCCGGTGCGCGTTTGACGCGGCGGTTCATTATGCCCCGTCGCAAACCCTCGACCGCCAGCTGCGGTTTCTGCAGGATTATTGGCGATTGTCCGGATGGGTTGCTTCAGCAGACGGTATTTTCGAAGAGATAGGACGGAATGTCCTGGATTTGGCGCGGGTGCACAAGTGCGCGCGCTTTTTGGGCGGAATCGTCCGAAGCAGGAAAAAAGCCGGGGATGACGTTAGTCAAATCGTTTTAAGAAGCACGGCCGTGGAGACCCTGGGCCAAATGGCGCGAAATGACAGATGTTTTAATCCGCATTTGATGATCCCGGTCAGTGAATTAGTCAGGATCGCCCTTCATCGGAAAGTCAGCTGGGAATTAAGAAGATCGGCCCTCCGTGAGATCGGCCGTCATGTTGCTTTTATGATTGGGGATATCGATGAACCCGGCCGGTTTCACGCCGGATTTGTTACAGACATTTCGATACTGGAAATGGCCTTGGGCCATGGCCGGGGCCGGCGGATCGAGCCGAAACTGCGGGAGGAGGCGCGCCGGGTTTATCTCGAGGATGTCTGGCCGGCTGAGGATAATGCGGTGGCACGGCGAAGTTTGCTGTCCGGGCGGATTCAAGGGCTCGAGGCTATCATTGTGAATTACAACCTGCCGGAACATTTTACTATGCCGGAACGCCGCCGCGCGGTGTATCTGCTGCGCGATCTTTTGATAAAAAGCGGAATTCCGCAGAATGATGCTCTGGTCTTCTTCCGCGACATGATTTTTGATGAGGTGCCGAATTATTCGTATCCGTTATCGCTGAGGGTCGCGGCCATGGATGCGGTGACGGCCACGAAGGCTAAGGAAAATCTGGTCCAATTCTCCCATAAAAGTCTTGGGTCAGGCTATACCATTCTTTTTAACATGGTCATCCGCATGAAGCGGGAAGGTAAGGCTGTCTTGAGGAAGCATAGAGACGGGAGGTATATTTGGTCCCAGATCGAAAGGCAATTCGCTTATATCCGCGACTGCCTCGGCCCGCCGGCCGAAAAGGTGACAGTCACCTTTTCGGGGGACAGGGAGGCAGAACGCGGGCGGACTGTAAGCGGATTTTTTGACAACATGAGTGAACGGCGGAAAAAGAAACTTAAGGAAGGAATCCTTTCCAGCCGAATCAGGACCCGGCTGGTGGGCGAGGCCGACCGCTTGGGGCTTAAACAGAAGCGCACGCCGATCCGTTTCCATGAGATCCTTGCCTTTGAAGCGCACGCCCCGCCGGAAGCTTGCGTGCTTCCTGTCTTCGAAAATAATATTCTGCATATTTATCTTTCCACAAAGACTCTCGCCTTGTTCCGTTCGGTCTTCTCTTCGTCGGAACTCACGCTTGTCTTCAAAGCCCTTGCCCGGCATGAATACGCCGAGGCGGTACAGGGTAAAGGCCATCGCCGGGCCGTGCGGTTCCAGCAAAGGACGCCCGGTTACGCCGTTATTCATGACCGCCTGGAGTTGATTCAGATCTTGGGCGAACTGTGCTATCCGGTCGAAAAAATTCCGAATCTCATCGCAGGGTTTCTGGAGTTTTTTGCTCAGCCGCCCGTTATGAAAATGCGGAAGGATTTGAAGATGCGCCTGATTGAATTCAAAAGACTCAGCCTCACGATCGGGGTCTATTATTTACGTGAGAATGAGTTCGAATTCAACCCGCTTTTAACAGGACTTTTCATGGCCTTCACGGACCAAGATCTGTTCGAAATGATTAAAAGGGCAGATATTCCGGCTAATAAAAAGATAGAGATCGAGGAAGACTTTTATAAATGCGCTTTATATTCTCATTTCATATACATTTGTCTGCGGGTTTTTGGCCTGGATATCCGCCGCGGGGTCATGCCGGGGCACGCGTTTAATTTTATCCCGCTGCGCCGCCGCCGGATCCTGGCCCTTGATGCCACCAATATGGTTTGCGGTTACATCAATCTCGCGCAGTCTTATGATTGGTCGGGACGAAGATGGGAGCTTAAGGAAAAGAAACCCGTGTGTGGCTGGCTGGCCTGCATCC
>CAZBSU010000073.1:0-8776 GCA_964494745.1 uncultured Planctomycetales bacterium
ATCATCCTTGTCTTTCTTTCTTGATTACCATTTTTTTTGTTCAATTTGTTCATTTTGTTCTCTTTGTTTACTTTGTTCCGGTTTTTCATTCTGGTTAAATTATAACCCATATTTCACTTTTGTCAAGGTTTTCAACTTATTTTTTTGAAAAAAATTTATTTTTTAAATAATTCCAAAATAATGATTTACGAAATAATACTTGATTTACTGAAGCCTTTCTGCGAATAATAAGAAAAATAAAACAAATACGAACCCATTAAAAGCTTTCCTCCTGCCTGTTTCCATGCGGTTTTATTGGCAGTGAGATCCTTCAGGAAGGGAAAAAGCTCAAAGCATAGATTATAGGATTGGGGCGCGCTTTATGTTTATCCTTGGAAACAAAACTTATCTGATTATCTATAAATAGCTTAAGTAAATTTGACTTTAAAATGAAAATGAGTCCTTGCGCGGCAAATCTAATATACCTCAGTCTGGACCAAACCCCCGCCTGTATTTGACGTCTCCATATCCTCAGGCGGGTTGGCTTGGGGCTGAGCCTGCCCCTGGCCTTCCTGGGCCTTAATATAAATCTTGATAAATTTTTTAATAAGCTCGGGATCATCCATTATTTCGATAAACCTGGGATGATTCATCAAGCCCAGGATATCTTTTTTCTTTATATCGTTCTGAACTTCTTCATCTTCCAACAACGCCTTAACGCGGGGATCCTGCATAATATCCTGAAAATCCTCACTTTCCCGCAGGCCGCCGACTGCCTGTTCCATGGCTTGCCTGTCCTGAAATCCCGCCAGCACGCCTTGAGTGGCCGGCTCCAGCTCCTTATATCCGGGGATCTGATCGGTGACCCAATGAAAAGACAATGATTCCCGGATATTGGCCTTTATCTGCTTCAAACCTTGTAAATCAAATGGTAAAAGGGCCAGACAAAACAGGGACAGGAGCAGTAAACCGCCATTCCAGGATGAATTGATCAGGATCCCCATAACCCGGCTCAGGACGGAAGGCCCTTCCTCCTTATCCCCGGCGGCTTTATCCAGTAAAGAGATCAAAAAAGAGAACAGCCATTTTAAAAGCAACGGCCCGACCAAAGAGATCAGCAATGACAAAACGATATTGTGCGTGCGCTGATAATGGACAAAAGCCAGCCCGATGCTGATGACAAAAGCCAGCGGGGCGCTGAGTATCTTTAAAACACCGTGCGTCCAGCCGGCGTACATAAAATATAAAAAAAAGACAACAACAATAAGATCCGTCAAATTAAACATGGTCACCTCTCTCGATCAGCATGAAATTGGTAGGCATTGAGCACCAACAAAACAAAAACCAATGTGGCCGGCAGGGCGATAAATCCCGACACAAACAGACACGACCAGGTCCTTTCCCAGGAAAAGATATAGGCCATCTTGGCGGACATATCCCAGGTAATATACCAGTAATACAATGTCCCCAATCCCAACACAGGAAAGGCGATTGTAAAAATAACGTTACGGGTCAAGAATCGGGAAGGCAACAAGGCCAACAGGGCGAACAGGCAATGAAAAAACGGGACCTGCGTCAGCTCATGCCGGGGCTGAATAACCTTTAAAAAATAAAAGACCTGCGGGTTTGAGGCCAGACAGTAAAAAGAGCGGACTAGCTCCGGCGGGAAAAATGTTTTGGCCTGGGTGATCAGGGAATACAAATGGGTCGGCGTCTCGAAAAAACCCGGTCTTTGCCAAAGAAATAAATTGACCGTTAACGAAATCAGGGCAAAAACCGTGATGTAGGCCCGAATAAGGATCAGGCCTGACCAACGTACCGCCCGGCCCGCGACAACCTTCAAATCTTGTTTGGGCCGTTCTTTATCCTCAGGCAACGCCTGATACATCTTCCTCCCGGCGCAATATTCCAGATAATCCTGAAAATTCTGCCGGGGTGGCATCTTCCCCGTTTTCTCATGAACCTTTAAGACATCCAGGATAATATCGCGGCTTAACGGATCGATATGCTCCAGGTCCTCGAAATCCGGGCTGGCGGCAAGGTTAAAGAACCACAGCGAAAGCTCCTTGGCCTCGATCTTATCCTGAAGATAGGCCGTGACATGACCCACCAGCTCAGCGCGGATATTTTCCATAGTTCAATCCGGCAATCACGTCCCGGACAGACAACGATGCACCGGCTTAATCCTGATTTGACGATAAATACTCCACCAACCGGCGCTCAAGTTTCTGGATTTGAGTTTCTTTGTCTTGAAGCATGTCTTCGACGATCCCCAGGCGCTCCTGCATATCCTGGAGTCTCTGCTCGAGGGCCTGATAACCGTCATCGCCTTCATCCACCACGGCCCGGCTTTGATCCAGCTCACGGCGGGTCTCCTGCAATTTTTCCCTAAGCGATGGAAGGCTGTCCCCCTCTCGGGGGCCGGACCCGGAAGAAACGTCTTGCACCGTTGCCCGGGTTTGATCGAGGCGGCGTTTGATGTCGCCAATAATATCGTCTTTGCGCTCGATCCAGCGGATCTCCCTCGGATCACGTTGCAGAGAATCCGGCATAGAGGGTGAGCCGGGCCGTGTCTTGGGCCCGCTAAGATTGAGGGAGTCGATATCCTCCTTTAACGAAAGGATGGATTTCTTCAATGTGCTGAGGGTGTAATTCTTGGCCCGAATCTGATCTTCGAGGGCGGTCAGCTTGCGGCTGATCAAGGCCAATTGACCCTCGGCCTCTTTCTTTTCCATGTTAACATCGCGCAAATTTTGCCGCAGGCTCTTGATATAATGCCTGTCTACTTGTTCATCGTCAAGGTAGGCATCCTTTTCGCGATTAGCCTGCCATTCGATCTCGGTGATCAGGTTTTGATAGTCAAGACTCTCTTCTTGCCAGCGGCGGCGGGACCACTGATAGGTGTCTTCCACATTGTGCAGGCGCACGGCCGTTTTGGCGAGGACATCCTGCTGCCGGCGGGTATAATCCGAGATGTCATACAGATCAGCGCTTAACCGGGCGACCTCTTGCTGCTTGCCGGAAAGGACCGAACTCATGCTATGCAGATCGCGCTGCTTGGCCCGCAGGAGCTTATCCTTATCCCGAATCACCTCATTAAGGCGCCTTTTGACACGACTCTGACGCCGGATAGCCTGCCAGGAACCTTCCAACTGATTTTTCAAAGATTGATTCCTTCGGTCGGCCAAATCCTTTTCTCGTTCTTTCTCAACCAAAGTCCGTTCCAAGGTCTGATGGTAGGCGATGACTCGGTTGGCCAGATCACCGGTGCGGGCAAGCATCGTCTCCCCGGGGCCATAAATACCGCCCGACAGGCCCATCAAACGCAAAAATTTCATGGCGCGATGGTCGTCCGGGTCAGCCAGGAGGGCCTTGCTCAACTCATGAATGGCATCGGCATAAAGACCGTCATAATAATATTCAATCCCTGTATCCGTCAGCTCATCGGATAAAAGACTGGCCCCGGCCGGTACCGGGCAAGCCCACAGGAATATACATATTATAAGCAGGTGGTGTTTTGACATATGTCTCGCAGGCATTTCGAGAAACCACCCTTAACTCAAAGGATGGTTTTCAGAGTTGAATGATTATATCACC
This sequence comes from uncultured Planctomycetales bacterium, assembly GCA_964494745.1. Taxonomy (GTDB): domain Bacteria; phylum Omnitrophota; class Gorgyraeia; order Zapsychrales; family JANLHA01; genus CAZBSU01. The sequence continues at coordinate 3,577 of CAZBSU010000073.1, forward strand.
GTCTGAAAAAAAGTGTCAATATAAGTTCCTTAAAAAAACCTCCGAAGAGTTTTTCTCCTTTTTTTAAAAGTCATTTTATGATATAAATATTAGTCTAAGAATATATATTTATTTCCTAGTTCCACCCAATGCAGACCGCTACCCCTATGCTCCGCCAGTATCAGCAGATCAAAGCCCTCCATAAGGACTGTATCCTGTTCTTCCGTTTGGGGGATTTCTATGAAATGTTCTATGATGACGCCCGCACGGCCTCGAAGATCCTGGATCTCGTTTTGACCTCCCGCGGCAAGGGCACGGCAAACCATGTGCCTATGTGCGGCATACCTTATCATGCCGCCGACGGGTACATCGCCCGGCTTATTAAAGCCGGGTTGAAAGTGGCTATCTGCGAACAGGTTGAGGACCCGGCCCAGGCCAAGGGCATCGTGAAACGCGATGTGATCCGGGTCATCACCTCCGGGACCTATCTGGACGAAAACTCGGCTGACGCCCGTTATCTTTTGGCCCTGACCCTAAACAATGACATTTCCGGTCTGGCCTTTATCGACCCGGCCACCGGGACCATCCGGGCCAATGAATACACTGATCCCGGCCGCATCATCGAGGTCATCAACCGCCTGCCCGTCTTTGAATGTGTTTATCCGCTCGGCCAGGAAGAGCCGGTCAAAAAGCTTTTCCGCCATCCGCTGCTGCGGATGAGGAACATCACCCTAAGTCCTCATGACGATTGGTGTTTCAACCCGGATATCGCCCGCAAGACCCTGTGTGAGCATTTGGCGACCCATAACCTGCGCGGCTTCGGGATCGAAGACATGTCCAAGGCCGTTGCCAGCGCCGGGGCCCTGCTGGAATACCTCCGTCAGATGAACCGCCAACCGCTGCGCCATATCGACCGCATCGCGCTGTATGCGGACGATCAAAATGTCTATCTCTCTCCGGCCGCAACATACGGGCTGGAGTTGGAGAACCTGTTCACCACGATTAATCACACCCTGACCGCTCTGGGCAAACGCCGGCTGCGCGAATGGCTCTATCATCCCCTGATCAGGCCTGAAGCGATCCTCCAACGGCAGGCCGCAGTCACACTGCTGAAAGACGAGTCTGATCTGATGCGGAAAATCAAAACGGTTTTGGCTCCCCTGCCCGATATCGAAAAAAACCTCTCCCGACTCTCCTGCGGTTACACCCACGCACGGGACATCTTGAGCCTGCGCAACGCGCTGAACATCATCCCGGAGGTCAAACAGGCCCTGGGTCCCCTGTCAGGGAAAAACACTCTCTTTGCGCTGGAAGATCTCCCCGCCCTGCGCCAATTACTGGACAAGGCCGTCAATCCGGATATGCCTGTTTCGAATCCTGACGGGAAAGTCATTCGGAAAGGATATCACGCCGGGCTCGACGAATTAAAAAATATCCAGGAAAACGGCCGCCAATGGCTGAAAGACTTCCAGGCTCGGGAGGCCCGGGCAAGCGGCATCCATTCCCTGAAGGTCGGATACAACAAGGTCTTCGGCTATTACATTGAGATCACCAAGACCAACCTGAAAAACGTACCGGAGAACTATATACGCAAACAGACCCTGGTCAACGGGGAACGTTTCATCACGCCCGAACTCAAAGAATTTGAGGAGAAAAATCTGACCGCGCAGGAAAAAATCCTGAAAATCGAGCGGGAAATCCTTGAAGACCTGCGTGAATCAATCTTAAATAATTCACCGGCCCTGCATTGTTTCTGCCAAAGCATCGCCCGCATCGACGCGATTTATTCGTTAAGCCTTATCGCTCAATGGCCTGAGTATATCGCCCCGACGGTCAATGACGGTGATTTGCTTGAAATTCAAGCGGGCCGTCACCCCTTCGTGGAACGCCATGTGACCGAATCCTTTGTGCCGAACGACACCCATCTTGACAGCAGCGACAATCACCTGATCATCCTGACCGGTCCGAACATGGCCGGCAAATCGACCTATATCCGCCAGATAGCGCTTTTGGTCATCCTGGCCCAGATTGGCAGTTATATCCCGGCCTCCAAAGCCACGATCGGCGTCGTGGACAAGATCTTCACGCGCATCGGCGCCCATGACGATATCCTGCGCGGCCAGAGCACCTTCATGGTCGAAATGAACGAGACTGCCGATATCCTCAACAATCTTTCCGACCGCAGCCTGGTCATCCTGGACGAGATTGGCCGCGGAACCAGCACCTTTGACGGACTCAGCCTGGCCTGGTCCCTGGCCGAATATCTTCAGCGGACCAAAGCGCGCACGCTTTTCGCGACCCATTTTCATGAACTCACGGCCCTGGCCGGCGAGCATGCCGGCGTCAAAAATTACAACGTGGCGGTCAAAGAATGGAAAGGCGAGGTGATCTTCCTGCACAAGATCGTTGCCGGAAGCAGTGATGATTCCTACGGAATTTACGTCGCCAAGCTGGCCGGGATACCGGGTGGGGTTATCGAGCGCGCCCGCAAGATCCTGACCCAGTTGGAGATGCGCAGCAACATCAAGGAACATCTGACCGGACAAAGTGCGCTTGACCAACAGCTGTCTTTCTTTACCAGGGACCCCGATCCGATGACCGAACAGATCAAAGAGACGATCCGCGGGATGGATGTGAATAACTTGACACCGGTCCAGGCCTTGACTAAACTGCAGGAGTTGAAGGAACTGATTGATTGAGTTTGTTGGGTTTGTTGGGTTTATTGAGTTAACGCAATAAACTCAATGAACGCAATAAACGCAACGAACCCAACGAACACATTACATTATGAATAGCGTTCGCATATTACCCCCTGAAATCGTGAGCAAGATCGCCGCCGGCGAGGTCATCGACCGGCCGGCCTCGGTCATCAAGGAACTCCTGGAAAACGCCATCGACGCAGGCACGAAAAGTGTCGAGCTGGACCTCCAGCAGGCCGGCAAGACCCTGATCCGGCTCAAAGATACCGGGACCGGTATCACCTCAGCCGATATCGAGCAAATCTTCCACCGGCATGCCACCAGCAAGATCGCAAATATCGATGACTTATTCTCGATCCACTCCCTGGGATTCCGCGGCGAGGCCCTTTACAGCATCGCGGCGGTCGCGGATATCATTTTGCGCAGCAAGGCCGTTTCCGAAGACTCCGGCTGGGAGATCCATTTGCGCGGCGGGGAACGCCTGTCGCTCAAACCGGCCAGCATCCCGTCCGGCACCGAGGTCGAGGTCCAAGAACTCTTCTTTAACACGCCGGCCCGGCGGAAATTCCTCAAATCCAACACGAGCGAGATGAATCAGATCCTGAACATCGTCGTGCCGTATGGCATCCTGCATCCATCGATCCGCTTTCATCTCAGACATCAGGACAAGGTCATCCTTGATCTGCTGCCCGCCGAAGACCTGGTCGAACGGGCTGCCGGGGTGCTGAACCTGGACGCCGGACATATCCTGCAGGCGCGCCATGACCAGCCGGAACGCGACCTGTCCATCCGCCTGATCATGGGCGATATGAATATCGTGCGGTCGCGGCGGGACATGCAGTTTATCTTTGTCAACAACCGCCCCGTGCAAAACAACAGCATCAGTTATCATCTCAACGATATTTTCCGCCTGGTCCTGCCGCCGCGCAACTATCCTTTCTTTGCGCTCTTTCTTCAAATCCCGGCCGCGGATGTGGATGCCAACATCCACCCGACCAAACGCGAGGTCAAGATCAGGGATGAGCGGGATATCTGCTCGCTTTTGCGTCGGATCGCGGAAAAAACCCTCATGGAAATGGGAGCGGCCAAGGACATCATTTATGACGCGCCCCAAGACACAGCACACGCGCCACAAAAAACAGAAGGCCATATCGTTGATAAGGCGTTGCGGGAGACATACCAACGCGGGACACCCTTAAAGTCGGAATCACCGGACACGGATCCACGAACGGACCAAGCGCGGTTTGTGACCGAACAATACAGCTTCCCGCAGGCAGAAGCTGTGCCGGCGGCCCAGATCAGCGAGACATTATTCGGCCCCAAACCGGATACCTTACGCGGCAAACTCGAAAACGGGCGTTATCTCGGCAGTTTTTTAAACAAATATCTATTATTTGAGGCGGATAAATCCATGCTCGTCCTGGATCAACACGCGGCCCAGGAACGCATTTCGTTCGAATTCCTGATCCAGCAGATGGAAAAAGGCCAGATCGAGGCCCAACAGCTGCTAAGCCCTTATCTGATCCGGCTAGCGCCGCAGGATCTTATGCATTGGGAGGAATCCCGGCAGCGCCTGGAAGAGATTGGGTTCGCCACAACCCAGTTTGACGACGAAACCATTGCGGTGCATACCTACCCGGTTCTGATCAAGGACCCGCAAAAGGCGGTCCAGGATATCTTGAGCGGCGGGGACGTGGTGCGCTGCGATCACGAGACCCTGGCCCGGCGGGCATGCCGGGCTTCGATCATGGCCGGCGACCCGCTTGACCCCCGTCAGGCGGTATTTATGCGCGAACAGCTGCTGAATTGCCGCGATCCTTTCACCTGCCCGCACGGCCGCCCCACGGTCGTGGAGATGAAGGAAGACTTTTTTAACAAACAATTCCTCCGCTGATACTCCTGCTTAACCGCAACACCCCTCCATTAAGCCTTCATTCCGAAAAGTTCAGGACACAAAAAGGCCGCTGCATCCTTGATGTGACGCTTATCACACCAGCCACGGTTGGGTAAGCGGACACAGCGGCCCAGACCCAACACCGCTTCGTTGCTCATCAGGTGAAGTTTGGTGCTGTCACAGGCATACAGCGGCCTTGAAATAGATATCTATTTGTCGTTACTATAGTTATAATTATCCCAGAATGCCTTTTCGTCAACCGCAAAAACAAATATTTCGCCCCGCTGGTCTTATTTCGGCAAATAAAAAAGGCGCATCTTCATGAAGAAGACACGCCTTTAGTAAACCCCCGCGGCGGGGATATATTCAACGTCGGCTCAATTCACCGATTTCCTCTTGCTCAAGGTTCTGCCCCAAAAGCAAATTGAGATTCGTAATCGGAATAACATCGATAATGACCGGAATAAACCCGTCAATATCCATGTTATAAATCGGCTGTTCGGGCAGCGGCAGAGGAACGCCTTTCTCATCCCGCCGCACTTCCATGGTGAACAACGCCGGATTGAAATCGATACCACCGCGTTTTTCCTCCGTGCCGCCGTTATCCAGCGGAGCCGTCAATCCTTTC
>CAZBSU010000074.1:0-8739 GCA_964494745.1 uncultured Planctomycetales bacterium
TTTTAACTTAACTTTAACTGTTTTAACTGTTTAAGTAGTATTTCAGGATCGACTAAATAACAAATCGTCAGGCCTATCACCGATCCCGGATTCTCTTGACCGTGAAGGTCACGGCTTGGACTCGGCCATTTTTTTCTGGACATAATCATTCAGGCGAACCCGGTCAGCACTGGAGATATCCAGATAATACGCCACCAGATTGAACATGGCCGACAGGTTGTCATCTTCGATCCGGCAGATCTTGGCCAGGCAGTCGATGCTCCGGCTGTCCTTTTCCAATTGAATCTTCAGCTGCATGATCGTTCCGACCGGGAGGGTGTAGCCCGAGACAAACCTTACCCCGCCGGCGCTGATATCTTTGGTCACCGAGGCGTGTTCGACACCGTCGGTCATCAATTTGTTGGACTGTTGGGGATCCTGCCGCACGATCGCATAACGAATGCCCACCTTGCCCCGATATCGGGGGTAAACGCGGTTATTATAATCATCCTTGGCTTCCAGAACGTCGGATGAAACAATCTTGGCCGAAGCCGGGGCCGTGGCGCCGCCCCCCTGCGGTGCCGCGGCGATGACGGGCCGTTCATCTTTTTCGGTAATGTTCAAGACCTCGGAAGGCGTCGTCATCCCGGCCAGGACTTTCTGCCAACCGGCCTGACGCAAGGTCAACATCCCGTGTTGCATGGCCAGGGCCTTGATCTGTTCCGCCCGTTTTTTTTCCAGGATCGCGGTCCGGATATCCTCATGGATCGTCAGGATTTCATAAATCGCGGTGCGGCCGAAGAATCCGGTCCGGTTGCAATAATCACACCCGCGTCCGCGGAAGATCCGCACCTCGCGCGGATCATCCAAATCCAGGGATTTGACAATCTCTTCCTTGATCTCCGGGAGCACGGATGTCTCTTCCTGTTTGCATTTCGGACAAATCAAGCGCACCAGACGCTGGGCCACAAAGGCCTCGATACTGGACGACACCAGAAACGGCTCCACTCCCATCTCCAAAAGACGGGTGATGCCGCTGGCCGCATCATTGGTATGCAGCGTCGAAAAGACAAGATGGCCCGTCAGCGCGGTCCGGATCGCGATCTCGGAGGTCTCGCGGTCACGGATCTCGCCGACCATAATGATATCCGGGTCATGCCTGAGCACGCTGCGCAATCCGGTGGCAAAATCCATATTGATCTTCGGGTTGACTTGGATCTGGGTGATTCCTTCCAGTTCATACTCAATCGGGTCCTCAAGCGTAATGATCTTCCGTTCGGAAGAATTGATCTCGCTCAAACAGGCATACAAGGTCGTGGTCTTGCCGCTGCCGGTCGGGCCGGTCACCAGGATGATCCCGTGCGGCTTTTTCAATAGGGACCGGAAGAACTTCAAGTTCTGCTGATCCAGCCCCAGTTTTTCCAGGTTCAGTAGCATCACATGAGTGGGCAGGATCCGGATAACCATGCTTTCGCCGTAGACCGTAGGGATCAGCGAGATACGCAGATCCAAATCCTGCTCGCTGGTCTTGACGACGGCACTGCCGTCCTGAGGCAGACGTTTTTCCACAATACTGAGGTTGGCCATGATTTTAATCCGCGAGATGATCGACGGGAAAAATTGCCTGACCGCCGGCGGGACATTGGCATCCACCAGGACCCCGTCAATCCGGTAACGGACGCGGATCTTATTGCGATAAGGCTCAAGATGAATATCCGTTGCCCTTTTCTGATGCGCATCCAAAAGGATCTGGTTGACGAGTTTGGCGACCGAGACTTCATCTGCGCCCTTTTCCAGGTCTTCGACGTCACGGACAGCAGACCTTTCCCGCACCGGCCCTTTCGCCGCCTCCCGGGTCAGGCGGTCGATCTTATCCGCGGCTAGGCCGTAATACTTATTCATGGCGTCACGGATATCCTTCGGTGTGGTCAACGCCATCGTGGTCGTAAGTCCCAGGTGCTGCCGGATCTCGTCCTGAAATTTGATATCCAACGGCCAGGAGACGGCCACCGTCAAGGTCTTATCCTTGATCCGCACGGGCATGAAACGATAATACATGGCGAGCCGGACCGGAACCGTTTTAATCACAGCAGGCTCGATAGTAATCTTCTTCAAATCAAGGGTAGGCAGATTCAGCACCGTGGCCAGGCATTCGAGGATCTGGATCTCGCTGACGCTTTTCTGGGCAAGAAGAATATCTTGAAGATTTTCGTCGGTTTTCTGAAGTCCCAACAGGTGCTGATTGACCGCTGTTTGTGAAAGATACCCGCGGCGGACCAGTTCCTGGGCTAATAATTTGTCGTTTTGTCGGATCATCGGATTGAAAAAAAATGTCCCCGTTTCTGTCTGATCTCAAATCCGCCTGCCCCGTTGCCGGTTCAACATGCCGGGGTCGGAGGAACCGGATCCCTGGGGAACTCACCCTCTAAATAAACTCAAGGCAATTTCGGCGATCGTCCGACCATGTAGAAATCGCCCGGCCGGGTTTTGTCATAATCGCCGTTCAAAATTCTCTCAACATCATCCAGCAGTTCATCGGTGTGGACATAAGCCCCTTTCTTGCCCGTGAAGACCTCACTGACATGAAACGGCTGGGTCATGAAGTTCAGCAGGCGTTGCGCGCGGCCGTAGATCATACGGTCTTCCTTATTAAGCTCTTCGACACCGATAACCGCCACGATCCTTTTGAGACCGTTATATTTATTAAAATGCTGGATACATTTCTGGGCTATGTCAAAATGTCTTTGCCCGATGACAAAGGGATCCAGGTTGCCGGATGAGCTCTGCAGGGGATCGATCGCCGGATACATCCCGCGCTGGACCAGATCGCGCGAAAGGACGATCGAACCGTCGAGATAGCTGAAGATGGCCACAACCGCCGGATCGGTCATGTCGTCGGCGGGAACGTAAACCGCCTGCAGGGCCGTCACCGATCCGCCGCCTTTGACCGAACGGATACGTTCCTGAACCCCGCTGACCTCGGAGGCCAACGTCGGCTGATAACCGGTTTCGGCCGGAACCCGGCCCAACAGGGTCGATACCTCCTGACCGCCCTGGATAAAACGGTAAAGATTATCCATAAACAAAAGCACATCCTTGTTCTTGGCCTGCAGATACTCGGCCAAACGGATCCCGGTATTCACGACCTCGGCCCGGGCGCCGGGCGGCTGGTCCATCTGTCCGTAAGCCAGCATAACGTTCTGCAAAAGTTTGGCATCGGTCAATTCATAAAAAAGTTCGTTGCCTTCACGAATCCGTTCACCGATACCGGCAAAAACACAGGCGCCCTGATGTTCCTTAACGATATTGTTGATGAGCTCCAAAATGATGACCGTCTTACCGCAGCCCGCACCACCGATGATCCCGGTCTTGCTTCCCTTGACCAAGGGATACAGAAGATCGATATATTTCATCCCGGTTTCAAGAATTTCGGGCTTGGCCGCCTCGCGTTCATTCAGATCAAAACCCAGCGCCTGGGTCATGGCCCGGATCGGCTGCAGCGGTTCGTTGATCGGACCTTTCTGATCGATCGGATTGCCGACGACGTCCATGATCCGGCCAAAACAACCGTCGCCAACCGGGACCTGGATCGGCTGAAATGTGTTGAGGCAAGGCGCGTTCAACTGAAGATCCAGGGTTTCCATAAGGGAGATCGTTCGCACCAGGTGACGGCTCAGATGTTCGGCCGTCTGCAAAACGATCCTTCGTTTGTTGAAATTATAGGCCTCGATGACGTCAAACAACGCCGGGATATCGTTCATGTCATCAAAATACACATCAACGACCGGGCCTTGAATAGCCACAATCCGGCCCCAGCCGCGTCCGTGCCCGGGTTTATGATTTTCGGCCTTTTGGCCGTTCGTTTCCTGCGCCGGCCCGGATTCCTTTTTCGGATCAGGCTGCTTCTTGGCGGCATCGGCCGGTTGTTCATTATTATCCGTCACGTCCCACTCCTTTTCAAAGGCCAGTCTTTACGAGACCCCGCGAGTCCAACATATAAAAAAACCCTCAACCAAACAAATATAAATCAGATCCTAAACGATGCGCTTCCTTACCGTCTCACCATCATACGCGCAGTAAAGACCTCGCGCATACCCTTATCGATGTCGCCCTTCTTGGCCTTGGCAAAGGCCGAGGCGATACCCTTTTTGTCTTTCTTCATGCGCTGGACGCTGGCCTCCAACTGCTGCGATTGGGCCGCGGCCTCTGAAATCGACGTGTCATGCAGGATCTCATAAAGGCGGCAGACCAGCCACATATCGGCCAGATAGCCGATGATATCAACCGGATCGCTTTCCTGAATAACAGACTCGATCGAATCAACGAATTCGGCCTGCTTGATCAATAACTCATCACACGGCAAAAGCTTGACCGTGCGCGGTTTTTGCAGGTTGAATGTCTTGGACCAAGGATAAACCACAAGCACCCGGCCGTATTTATCCGACATGACCTGGTCAATCAGGAAATCCTTGATCCGGACAGATATCTCATACAGGCCCGTTTCTTCCAACTCGGTGAATGTCTTCATGTCCGGAGCGATCTTATGGAGTTTCTCGACACCCTTGCGCCCGACGATGACCAGCTGACTGTTCTGGTTACGCTCTTTTTCAGCCAGGATATGCCGGATCGTTTTGGCATTGAGATCCCCCATGAACCCCGCCTCCGAGGTGATCCCCAAGATCGCGGTGACCGGGTTGTCATTGCTGACCAAAGGATGCCGGACTTCGGACAAACTGATCATACGGAAAAATTCGACGAACGATTCACCGAAACGCGCAAAACGGTCCTTGCGGGTGGCCAGTTCGTGAAATTTCGTGTCTGCCACGTCCTTGAGAATCTGGATGATCTCGACCAGTTCGGCAATATCGTCAAGGTCACTTTTGATCTTGGCCGCTTTCCCCATAAGAAATAAGACCTGCCTTTCCCCGAGCGCTCACAAAATCCCCTTCTCCAGTTTATCCTTGATCTCAACGCCCTTCTCGTCCAGCATGTATTTCAGGGTGCCGTTGAGACTCAGACTGCCGAACTTGAGGATCATGCCGCTGATGATGCTCTCATCGATCTTAATATCTAATGTCATGGTTCGGTTCAGTTTCTCTTTCAATAAGACGAGCAACTTTTGTTTCAAATCCTCTTTTAACGGCTCGGAGACGGTCACCTCGGCCTTCGTGATATCTTCGGTAATCATGGACACGTCAACCTCTTTGAGGTCCTCGAAGAAATCCTCGATCAGGCTCACGTTGAACGCCCCGCGCGTGCGGGCCTTGAGAATCTCTTCCAGAATGATAACGGTAAAATCGACGATCTTCATCTCGGCCTCTTTTTCCAAGACCGTGCGCATGTCGTCTTTCGTGCGCTGGGCCCGTGAAATGATCTCCTCTCCGTCGGCCCGGGCCTTTTTGATGATCTTCTCGCGCTCCGCCTTTGCCTTTTCTGCGGCCTCGGTCTTCATCTTGGCGATCAGGGCATCCGCTTCGGAACGGCGTTTGGCCAATTCCTCATTGGCCTGCTTGATCTTCTCGTTCAATTCCTTTTGCTTGCCGCGCACCTCTTCGGTCTCTCGATTGAGACGGTTAACCGCGCCCTGAGTACTGTCAAAAAGGACCTTTTTAAGCACAAAGATCGTCACCCCCATAAAAACGAAACCCAATACCAGGGCCTTGACGACAAACATCCAGGTGAATTCTAACCCCATACAAACACTCCTTTACATTCTTAAAAATAGTGGACCGGGTTCATGCCTCGGATTCCTCCATACTATTCCGAGGTCAGGGCCTTGAAAAAAAGAACGATCAACGTCATCGAAACCACTTCCAGCACAACCAACTTGAACAGGACCCCCATCTGGATCGCCGGTGTCCGGCTCGGATAACGCCCCAAATCGTCGAGTAAATTCTTACCGATCCAGGCGATCCCGATACAGGCAAACAGCATGATCCCGTAAAAGATCCCGATAAACAACCAGGCCATGCCGCCCAAGCCGGAAAGCACCTCTACGTCTCCTTCCTCTATTTGCCGAACAACTGAAAGATAATCAAAATGGCAATGATTGAAATGGCCTCAACGAAGATAAGCATCACGACCATCCCCATAAAGATCTTGGACGCCGCCGACGGATTACGGCTGAGCGCCTTGATAACCGAATAGCCCAAAACGGCGATGACGACCGACGGCCCGAAAACCGCAATCATCATGACCGAAATAATCAGCAGGGTTTCTGCCCATTGCATGGTCTCTTCCTCTCCTACGCTATTCTGAAAGACGACCGGATAATCACCGTGACTCTTTAACCGGTCTAAAAGTTCTTGAGTCGTCAAAAATGTTTGGCATCGTCGTCTTCGAGAACCACGTCATCTTCCTTCTTGACATTCTTCGGACGGATGCGCTCGATTTCTTCCACGAGCACGATGCAGTCGTTGGCGAAAAATTTCACCAGACCGAATTTGATCGGGACCGCTTCGCGCCAGTTAATGATAATATTCCCCTGTTTCAAAATGCCCAAGACCGGATAATGATAGGGAAGGAGTTCGTATTCGCCCATATCGCCGGTGAAAAAGACGCTCTCCACCTCATTCTGATAGAGCAACGCCTCTGGAGTCATTACCGAAAGCTTAAAGGTGGACTTGTATTTGGCCATAACGAAACAACGATATTATTTTTTCGATTTCTCGTCTTTCTTATCTGCCCCGTCTTTGTTCTTCGATGTCGCCTGATCCAGGATATCCTTGCCGATATTATCAACATTGCTATCCTCATCCGCGTCCAGGTCAAGGTCCTTGCGCTTGGACTTGACGTCTTTGACATACTCATCCAGCTCCTGATCAATGATCTTCTTCATATCGTCGTCGAGGTTACGCAATTCACGCATCTTTTTGATCATCTCCGGCTGACGTTTTTCGACATATTCGAGGATCTCGACCTGAAAGGCGACGACCTCTTCGACGGTCAATTCATGAAGCAATTTTTTATTGTAGGCGTAAAGAATGAGAACGAGGCCCTCCATACGCACGGGTCGGCCCGGTCCCTGTTTCAATAATTCCGTCAAGATCGAACCCGTCTTCAGCTGATTCTCGGCCTCGTCTGACTGCCCGGTGGTCTTCAATTTTGAGACCCTCAAAACCTCGCGGTACTGGAGATATTCCAAACGCAGAGGGCCGGCCAGTTTCTTGATGATCGGCCACTGGGCCTTGCCTCCGACGCGGGACACCGATAAACCCAGATCCACGGCCGGTTTTTGCCCTTCACCGAAGAGCGGGGTGCTGACCATGATCTGTCCGTCCGTCATCGAGACCAAATTCGACTGGATATACCCGGTCAGGTCACCTTCGAGAGTCTCAACGATCGGCAGATGGGTCATGGACCCGCCGCCCAGGTCCTCGGTCAAAAAGGCCGCGCGTTCGACTAATTTGGAGTGCAGATAAAAAATATCGCCGGGATAGGAATCCCGTCCCGGCGCGCGCTCCAAAAGCAAAGAGATCTCACGGTAAGCCCAGGCGTGTTTGGTAAAATCGTCGAAGACAACCAGAATATCTCTGCCCTGTTTCATCCAGTACTCGCCGATGGCGCAGGCGACATAAGGCGCGAGATACAACTGGCCGGGGGGCGCCGCGGCCGTGGCCGAAACAATGACGGAGTATTTAAAACAATCATTATCTAAAAACAACTGAACGACTTTGGCCAGGGCCGAGCGGGCCTTTCCGATACAGCAATAAATGCAGATGACGCCGGTGCGTTTCTGATTGATAATCGCATCCGTGCCGATGGTGGTCTTGCCGGTCATCTTGTCGCCCAGGATCAATTCCCGCTGGCCGAAGCCGATCGGGATCATCGAGTCGATAACCTTAAGTCCGGTTTCCAATGTCTTGGAAACGATCCGGCGCTGCAGGATCGAGGGCGCATCGACAAAGATCGAGGTCATGGCGTCCGGGTGCAGAGGCCCCAGGGCGTCCATGGGCTCGCCGAGCGGATTGACGATCCGGCCAATAAAGTTATTGCCCACAGGCGTCTCAAACGGTTCCAGAGTCGCCAGGGCCTTGTCGCCTGTTTTTAACTGGGTCGCCTGGCGTATGATCAGGATCTGGGCTTCCTTATCGGTAAAACCGATAATAATCCCCATGGTCCCGTAACCGAACCGAATAACCTGCCCGTTGATGCAGTTTTTAAACCCTTCGACGATAACAATACATCCCCGGATGACCCGAACGGTCCCTTCCTCCGTATAACGCAGCTTGCTCATATAATTCTGTCTATTTGAATAGTAATATCAAAAAATAAACATATTAGATTATAACAAAATGATTCGACGGCTCGCCATGACAAATTCGAAAAAAACAAAATGACCGCATTTAAGCCGTCTCGGGACTTTCTTCCTCCCCTCCTTGCCCGGGTTTGGGCACGGTCTTGATCCCCTCCCCGGCCGGTGCAGCCAGTTCCTCCCCCATCTTCCCTGAGCGTTTTGACCAAATAATAAAATGGATTGTGGTGAACAGGGCCACAAAAATAATCGCCCCCATGATAATACGCCACGTCACGGTGATCGAGATACTCTTTTTGAATAAAGCCTCGGCCAAGGCCTCAACATCCTGCTCTGAAGTACGCAGAAGATGAAAAGCCAAACGGGCAGCCGTCTTACTTCCAACTCCCGGAAGCTTACTCAATTCCGCTTCTAATCGGGCAAAAGTCGGAAGTGAGTTTAGCATTGATTCTCTCCTAAATCCAACAGCTTAAACCGTCACACCAGTATTTTTCATGGTAATACTC
>CAZBSU010000075.1:0-8716 GCA_964494745.1 uncultured Planctomycetales bacterium
TAGCCAGGCCATGGAGGATGCCATCATTGCGGTTGTCAACGACGAAATCATAACCTACCAGGATCTGCGGGATTATCTTCAAACCGCCTATCTCCGCCTTCAAATGGAAAACCGCTCTCAGGACGAACTGAGGGCCATCATGGCGGACTTACAGTCCGCCGGTCTCAGCAAGCTGATCAAGGAAAAATTAATCTTGAGCGAAGCGGAAAAGATGGAGATGACGATCCGGGACAAAGCCATTGAGGAAAGGATGGACAAGTTAAAGGCCCACTATCCCAGTGAGAAGGCCTTTCTGGACTATCTGACCGAAAACGGCTATACCCTGACCGATATCCGCAACAAGATCCGGGACCAGATCAAGATCCAGTCCGTGATCGAGACCGAAGTCCGCTCCAATATTCGCGTCAATCCGAATGAGGTCTCAGCCTATTATGAACAGAATCCCGATCAATTCATCCAACCCGAACAAGTTGACCTGGATTCCATTTTTGTCACCCGGACCAACCCGGATGAACAGGGACGACAAAAAATAAATGAGGCCCTGGCCGCCCTGGGGACCGGCAAGTCTTTCCGCGCGGTGGCGGGACAATACTCCGAGACACCACCGCTCGGGCAGATCGCCCGCGGACAATTACTGCCGGAAATCGAAGAGGCCGTTTTCGATCTCAAAATCAACGAAATCTCCTCCATGATCGAGGTTGAACAGGGTTTTTATATCTTCAAGTTGCTCGGCCGGACGCCGCGGCAGGAATCGCCTCTCGAAGAGGTCAAAACCGAGATCTACAATATCCTTTTTGAGCAAAAATTCCAGAAAAAACTGGCCCAATGGATCACGGAAGTCGAAAGCAGGGCTTACATTGATATCAAAGAATGAAAAATCCGCCGACCGGTCTGGTCCTCATCCTCAACCTGTCATCGGGATCACCCTGGGCGATCCGGGCGGGATCGGCCCTGAAGTCGTCGCCACTGCCTTGCGGCAGGCCCGCCTCAATCCTAAAACCCGAATCGTTTTGATCGGGCCGTTACAAATTTTTCAACATTATCAGATTTCCTTACCAAAGACTTCCGCTTTTAACGACATCGCCTCAAAAGGCCGGATCAAGATCGGCCGGCCACATTCCGTCAACGCCCGCATGGCTCTGGATTCACTCCAGCAGGCAGTTGAACTGATCAAGACCGCTAAGATCCATGCCCTCGTCACGGCCCCGGTCTGCAAAGAATCGATCTGCGGACTGGGCATCAAATTCCAGGGGCATACCGAATTTCTGGCTCAGGCGTTCGATTGTCCGGACATTGAAATGATGTTCGTAACGGACACGCTCAAGACCGTCATCCAGACCCGTCATATACCGATTCATCAAGTCCCACGGTCCATTTCCTCGAAAAAAATTTTAAAAACGATTCGACTGACACATAAAGCCTTGCGAAACGACTTCCGAATCAAGCGCCCCAAACTGGCCGTTTGCGGACTGAATCCGCATGCCGGGGAAGGAGGGAGCATCGGAAAAGAAGAAAAGACAATAATTATCCCGGCCATAAAAAGGGCCCGCTATAACGGATATGCTGTCTCAGGGCCTTTCGCGGCTGATACCCTTTTTGCGCCTCAGATCGCCGAAAGCTTTGATGCGATCATCGCCATGTATCATGACCAGGGTCTGATCCCGGTCAAATCCCTGGCCTTTGACCGGGTGGTCAATCTGACCATCGGACTGCCATTTATCCGAACATCACCGGCCCATGGCACGGCATTCGAGATCGCCGGCAAAAACAAGGCCCGGCCGAATTCTATGGTCGCCGCCATCAAACTAGCCGAAAGACTGGCATCCCAAAAGACCTTTCACCTTCATCGCTAGCCCACGATACGTGTCCCGAAACCTTCACCATATCACCAAAAAACACCTTGGCCAGCATTGGCTTACCAGCCCGGGCATAAAAAAACGCATCCTTACGGCCTGCGATCTGAAACCACATGATATTGTCCTCGAAATCGGGCCCGGGGCAGGGGCCTTAACGTATGCGATCGCCAGAGAGGTTCGACAACTCTTTGCCGTTGAGAAGGATGCGCGCTTAGTGGAAAATTTAAAACAAAATTTATCTTTTAAGAACAGCCAGATCTTTTGTGCCGATATCCTGACCTTTGACCTGGCACAACTGCCTGGACTATCCAAGATTATCGGCAATCTCCCCTATAACATCGCCAGTCCGATCCTGGGGAAACTGCTCGAAAAAACAAAACTTTCAACTCCCATGTTCTTCATGGTCCAATATGAATTCGCCAAACGAATGACGGCCGGACCCCATAGCAAAGATTACGGGGCCTTGAGCTGTTTTATTCAGTATTTCAGCCAGGCCGACATGCTCTTCCATATCAAACCCACGGCCTTCAAACCCCGGCCCAAAGTCATGTCCAGTTTTGTCAAGGTGCAACCCCGCATCCATGTGCCTCAAGCCAAGAATGAAGGACTTTTATTCCGGGTTATCCGCCAGGCCTTTCAGCAACGCCGCAAAACCGTTGCCAATGCCCTGCAGTTATTCCTGCCAAAAGGGAAATCAACCGATATTTATTCCCAACTCCATATCAATCCCAAAGACAGGCCCGAAAATTTGTCCCTGGATGATTATATCCATATATCAAATTGTCTTAGGGCCTAAGATAAGAAATAAGATGAGAAAGGGGAAGGGGGAACGAAAAACGGGGATCAGGGATTCCAGCCTTTGAACCAGTGATTGACCAAGTCGCTGCGTTTGATCTCAAAGGCATAATCCAGGATGACATCCTGATTCTCGGGTTTTATGTCGTCAAAAGCTATGCCGGCCAGGAACCCTTGCGGAATTTTCCGGCTCCAAAGGATGTGTCCTTGAAGATCAACGCTTTTGTTTCTGGAAAGATAAACTTTGAGTTTCATCTTTTGTTCGGGAAGGAGTTCCTGCTCGGTTTGCAGACAAATACCAGCACAGCTCAAATCACGGGACCGGCCTTCCTGAAGTTCGGAGTCATTGTCTAAACGATAAAAAATCCTGTTGTCAATCTGCCAGCGGGGGATATAACGTTGATCGTCTCGACGGGTTTTATCCTGCTGGGCAGGTTTCGGGGGCAGGTTCCTCTTCACATCCCAATCCGACATGCTGATCTCCGGGTTACCTGTTGATAATATATCCGGGCAATAAAAAAACCACGGAATTTTTCCGTGGCATTGTAAATATAACATATGTCTTTTCCTTTTGCAAGAGATAGAATAAATATTTTTTAAAATAGGCACCCCCCGACTCCTTTTCCTCCTTCTAAATAAAAATCTTTATGGCTGCGATCATTCACGAACAAACTTGACACAAATACAAGCCGATGTTACAAATAAAAGATGTTTTGGCGTGCTTTGATCTTTCTTGTGATCCTTTGCCGTCCGAGCCTTGTGTCAGCCCAGTCAGAGGAGAGCTTTGCCTATAAGATGGCCCTGATGCATTACCGCGCTGAGCATGCCCAGGAGGCCTTATTAAAAAAAGATCTCGAACCGCCTCAGTCCATCATATCGGAGTTCCAGTGGATACTGGATACCCTGAAGCACCGGAGCCTCAATTCGGATAAAGAGATCGCGGATACGATCGTCTTTTCCTGGATGAAGATCAAAAACCAGGACCGGCAGTGGACTTTATTGAAGACCGCGCGGGCCCTGGCGCTCAACGCCCGGAATATGGCCCTTTTCGGCCGGCAAAAGGTCGATTTTCGTATTACCAGCCAATACTGGCTGGCTCAAGAATTATCAAATTAGCCAAACGGCTGTCCCAAAATCATTGACCTGATTTCCTTATGGAGAAAAAAATATACTATCACGATACCGATGCCGGCGGCGTGGTCTATTACGGTAATTATCTGAAATATATGGAGGAGGCCCGGACCGAATTCCTCCATCAACGCGGACTCGCCTTGACCCGATTGAAACAAAACGGCTATGAATATGTGGTCCGGAAATGTTCCCTGATTTACCGCCGACCGGCCCGCTACGGGGATGAGATCCGCTGCGAGGCCCATTTAAAAAAAATGTCCGCGACCCAGCTTTTTTTTGACCAAAAGGTCGTTGACAAAAAAACCGGGCACATTCTGGTCGAAGCCGAAGTGAGTCTGGCTTGTGTTTCTCTTCCCTCCTTCAAACCCGCACCGATCCCCAGAGATATTGCCGACTGTTTGCGATCGTAAATCACGATGAAACTTGTATTTCATTCCCTTTAATGTTAATATTAATACTTAATACACCTCCTCATTAGTATATTTCTATTTAATAAATGGAGAGATAATGATTTCCGAAAAAGAGGTTCAAACTATCGCCAATCTGGCCAGAATCCACCTCAAACAAGAAGAAATTCATGCCCTGATGCATGATTTAGAGTCTATCATTCATTATATCAACAAGTTAGAAAAAGTCGCCGTCGACTCTGTCGAACCGACAAGCCATGTCCTTTCTTTGCAGAACGTTTCCCGGGATGACAGCGTTCAGCCCTCGCTCAACCGGGAGGAAATCATGAATTTTGCCGCCGCACACAAAAAAGGCAACTTTCAGGTCCCTCAGATCATCGAATCATGAACAGCGAACACTCTACCGCTCATCAGATCCTGGACGACCTTAACGCCCGAAGGTTTTCCGCTGAAGACGTTTGGACAGGTCTTTTAAACAAGATCAAAAAAGTCGATCCCGGCATCAACGCTTACGTTCGAACCCATACCGCCCCGGCTCAAAAAGAGGAGACATCATCCCCACCTGATAAGAAGGTCTCGGCCGAGACTCCGGTCCCGATCGCTATTAAGGACAATATCTGTATCCGCGGTTGCGAAACAACCTGCAGCTCCCGTATTCTCAATGGATTCATTGCCCCCTATAATGCCACCGTCATCGACCGGCTCAACCATGTCGGCGTTGGGGTCATTGGGCAGACCAATATGGACGAATTCGCCTTCGGTTCTTCAACCGAAACATCCTGTTACGGACCGAGCCGTAATCCCTGGAATCCCGACTGCGTGCCAGGCGGATCCAGCGGAGGATCCGCCGCCGCCGTTGCCGCTCATGAAGCCATCTGGGCCTTGGGATCCGATACCGGCGGCTCCATTCGTCAACCGGCCTCGTTTTGCGGGGTGGTCGGGATGAAACCGACTTACGGGCGGGTATCACGCTACGGTCTCCTTGCCTTTGCCTCGAGTCTGGATCAAATCGGTCCGATCACCAAGGATGTCCGCGACGCCGCACTCCTGCTGAATATCATCGCCGGCCATGATCCCCGGGATTCAACCTCGGCTGATATACCAGTCCCGGATTACACCCGCAGCCTGATGAATGATATCAAAGGACTCACGATCGGGATCCCGAAAGAATATTTCCAAGAAGGCATTGATCCCGAGGTTAACCAGGCCGTTCGTGCTGCGATCCAGCTCCTCAAAGATCAGGGCGCTTCCTTCAAAGACATATCCCTGCCGCATACCGAATATTGTGTCGCAACGTATTATATCGTGGCCACGGCCGAGGCTAGCTCCAACCTGGCCCGCTATGACGGGGTTCAATACGGTTCACGGCAACAACCCGCGCAAGTCCGCCGGAACGCCCTGGCGGACATGTACACCGAGACCCGCGCCAAAGGTTTCGGCCGGGAGGCCAAGCGCCGGATCATGCTCGGGACCTATGCGCTTTCCTCCGGCTACTACGATGCCTATTACCTGCGGGGACAAAAGGTGCGGACCTTGATCAAATCCGATTTCGATAAGGCCTTCGGCGATTGTGACGCCATCATAACCCCGACATCCCCGACAACGGCCTTCCGGATCGGTGAAAAAGTGAACGACCCCTTATCCATGTACCTTTCGGATATCCTGACGATCTCGGCCAATCTAAGCGGCATACCGGCCATTTCCATACCCTGCGGTTTTTCCAAGGCCGGACTGCCGATCGGACTGCAGATCATGACCAAGGCCTTTGACGAAGAGACATTGTTCCGTCTGGCTTACACTTACGAGCAGAACACCGAATGGCATAAACAGAAAGCCCCCTTATCATGACCCCGGCTGCGACAATCTATGAGACCGTGATCGGACTTGAGGTCCATCTGCAATTCAACACCAAGTCCAAGATCTTTTGCGGATGCGCCAATACCTTCGGGGCCGAACCCAATACCCTGACCTGTCCGGTGTGTCTGGGCCTGCCGGGAAGCTTACCGGTCCTGAATCAAACCGCCTTGGATTATGCTGTCAAAGTCGCCCTGGCCCTGAACTGCCGGATCAATCCGCGTATCAAATTTGACCGGAAAAACTATTACTATCCGGACCTTCCCAAAGGGTATCAGATATCCCAATACGATTTACCGATCGGAAGGGATGGCAAAGTCGTGCTCCTGAACGAAACAGGGGAGGGAGAGACCACTATCCGCATTCACCGCGCCCATCTCGAAGAAGATGCCGGCAAATTGATCCATGACCCGTCCCTCAATGCCAGTCTGGTCGATTATAACCGGGCCGGCACACCTTTAATGGAAATCGTCAGCGAGCCGGATATCCGTTCTGCCCAAGAAGCCCAACTTTATCTGCAGACCCTGAAACTCCTTTTAAGCTACCTGGACGTTTCCGATTGTGATATGGAAAAAGGATCCTTGCGGTGCGACGCAAACATCTCTTTACGGCCTAAGGGTGCCGATCGGCTGGGAACGAAGACCGAGGTGAAAAATATGAATTCTTTCAAGGCGGTTCGGCTTGCCCTAAGCTTCGAAGAAGACCGCCAGCGAAAAATCCTTGAGGCTGGAGACAAAATTATTCAGGAGACCCGTTTGTGGGATGAAGAGCGGCAAGTGACCCGCTCTATGCGCAGCAAGGAAGAGGCCCATGATTATCGTTATTTCCCGGAACCGGACCTTGTTCCGTTCACTTTGGGCAAGGACAGCCTCGAAAAGCTGCAACAAGACCTGCCGGAATTACCCCGGGACCTCTTCCGGCGCCTGCAGCAAGATTATCAGCTCGGGGACTATGAGACGCACATCTTGATCCAGGACCGCGATCTGGCGGCCTTCTTCGAAGCCTGCATGCGGCTTTTTCCGCAGGCCAAAAAAATTGTCAATTGGATTCAGGGGCCGCTCATGCAGGAAATTCATGCCCGCAAGGATTCGGTCAGGGAGCTGGCCATCTCTCCCGCGGATTTTGTCCAAATCATACAAAAGGTCGAAGAAGGGGTCGTATCAAATCTGACCGGCAAAAATGTCCTGCAGACTGCCCTAGACACAGGCCAGAAGCCGGATCAGATCATTGCCGGTCAGGGTCTGGCCCAGATCTCGGACGAATCCGCCCTCGAGGACACGATCGCGGCGGTATTAACCGAACACAAAAATATCGTCCAACAGATCAAGGCCGGCAAAAAGGCCGCGTTGGGATTTCTGGTAGGACAAGTCATGAAAAAGACTCAGGGGAAAGCCAATCCTAAAATAGTCAATTCTTTAATACAAAGGAGGATCACGGATGGTTAAAAAAACGTTTGTCTTCGGCTGCATCCTGTTCATATCCGGTCTGCTCGGGCCGAACGTCTGTTCACAAACTACGGAAGACGCCGCCCAGGATTTATATTCACAGGTCGAACTTTTCAGTTACGCCCTCACCACGATCCAATCGGAATATGTCGACGAGAAGACCCCCAAAGAACTCATCTACGGCTCATTGCGCGGCATGCTGTCATCTCTCGACCCGCATAGTCAGTTCCTGGACACCGAAGAATATCAGGACCTCAAGACCGAAACCGAAGGCCGTTTCGGCGGCCTGGGCATCGAGATCACGATCAAAGACGGTCTCCTGACCGTCGTGTCCCCGATCGAGGATACCCCGGCCTGGGAGGCCGGGATGAAGGCCGGCGACCGCATCGTCGAGATCGAGAAGGAGCTTACCCGCGATCTGACCCTAAGTGAGGCGGTCAAGCAGCTTCGGGGCGAACCGGGCACGAAGGTGAATCTGACCGTCCTGCGCGAAGACGAATTCAAATTATATGACTTTTCGATCATCCGGGAGATCATCGAGGTGGAAGACATCAAGGACACGCAAATTCTCGAGGACGATATCGGTTATGTCCGCCTGACCGAATTCCGGGAAAACTCAAAAAAGGATTTCGACCAGGCGATCGAGACCCTGCGCGAACAGGGCGCCGACAGTCTCATCTTCGATCTGCGCAACAATCCCGGCGGTCTGCTCAACATCGCGATCGAAATCACGGATACCTTTCTCCCCGACGGCGATCTGATCGTCTCGACCAAAGGCCGCCGCAGCACCCAAACGACCGAAACCTATGCCGAGACGGCCCCCACCAAAATCCTGGACTGGCCCGTCGTCATCTTGATCAACGAAGGCAGCGCCTCGGGCAGCGAAATCTTGGCCGGGGCCTTAAAAGACAACAAACGCGCCGTGATCGTAGGGACCCAGTCCTTCGGCAAGGGTTCGGTCCAATCGGTCATTCCTTTGCCGGACGGATCGGCCCTGCGCCTGACCACCAGTAAATATTTCACGCCTTCCGGCATCTCCATCCACGGCACCGGCATCACCCCGGATATCGTCGTTGAGCGTGTTTCTCCAAAGAAATCCGAATCGGAACTGGAGAAGAAGAGCAAAGACATTGACAAGATCTTCGAAGACGTCCGCCTTAAGGAGGCGGAGAATCCCGACGAGATCCAACGCGAACAAAAAGAAAAAAAGGCGCGCGAACGCCTCATG
>CAZBSU010000076.1:0-8676 GCA_964494745.1 uncultured Planctomycetales bacterium
GTTCGTGAATACCCAGGGCTGACTCATGGGAAATCACCGCCTGTGGCTGGCCGCTGCGGTTCCTGCTCCAAAGCGACCAGCGCACATAGTCCTCATCCGGGGAGTTGGGGAATTGGGCAAGCCGAAATACGCCTCTGTCTATCTCAAGCCATTCCCCGTTTTGCCGGTAATGACTTTGCATGCGATAAGAATAACCTGCATTGAGGGCCTGCTTTGCGGTAAAATACCCCTGTTGGAATGAAGCCGCCTCGAACAGCTTTTCTCGTTTGTTATTTTCCATAATGCATAATCCTTACACTATATGTAATAAATATACAATAAAATATAAATCTGTCAAGCATAATAATTACATGAAATGTAACATTTATGCGTCTGAGTCTCTCCCCCCAATATATGTGAACCAGCCAGGGGGCCCCAAAGGGGGGATTTCGGTTTCGGCGGCCTTAAATTACCGACCTTCAGGTATCTACCCTGAAGAATTTTTTACATAACTTGTTGATGGGAATAGGTTTCCTGTGTGGGAGGGTGGTTGATGTGCCACATATGTGCCAACTTTCGATGGATTACCCAGGTTGAGAGACGTATGGTCAATTATACTATTAATTCAAGAAGGAATCCTGCGGATTTCGGAAGGCAAATTAAAACTTTTTATTAAAATATAAATAAATCGCCCTTTATCTTCCGTAATGACCCGAAAGGATGATTGGCAAAAGCGTTGATCTGGGAAAGAAACCGAAGGGCCTCGTCAAAAGAAAAGGACCTCTGCGAGGCGGGCAAATGGGTGCGATTCTGCCCGACCCTGCGCATATCCTTCCGCAAAGAGGCAGAATGCGCCATACACGATAATTCATGGCCCTTAAAATTTTCAGCCTGTGACATATTTCCTCTTCAAGACTTCAAAATCGTCAGATTTATTTAACATTCTATAATAATCTTCAATAACTTTCCAATCCAATTGAGAGCCCAACGCAATGGCAATAGAGTCTATATCCGCTTTTTCTTTCATTTCCCGTTCCGGATCATTAACCATGGCCTGCACTTTAAGGCCAACAAGATCTTCCGGACACAAGACACGCACTTCATATTGTTCATTGTATACTTTTTTTACGACCGCCCTTTCTAGCATGGCACGCGCCGTTTCGCGAAAAGCATGCAAAAAATCAATAGAACCGTATATTTTAAGATCCGAACGATACTGGGAAACATTTTCTGTTTTATAAATACATTGATAACCATATTTTTGCATTATTTTTTCGATCTTCTCCATGTCTTCAGCCAGAACCAGATAATCCAAATCAACCGTGGCCCTGACAACCCCCCAGGCAGACATAGCCACCCCTCCCATAAGGGCATAGTGAACATTTTCCCTCTTGAATTCATTTAAAATAAGAGGCAATACTTTTTCAAAATCCATAAATAGCTTTCCTGGATTATACGAGATAAATTATTATACCTGGCGAGATTTACTTTGTGAAGGTTATTAATAAAGCCCGGCTCTTTTAAAGCCGGGCTTGAAATTTGGTTGCGGGGACAGGATTTGAACCTGTGACCTTCAGGTTATGCGTACCAGCTACGGCTTTCACCGCCCATCCGCTGTTTTGCTTCGCAAAACAAAACGCTTTAGGTTTGTGGTCTGGACTATCCCTTTACCCTTTCGGGCACCTGCCTACTAGTCTCTACACCTTCTCCGGCAAGATCTCTTGATCTTGCCTTCGCTTGGCTCGGGATTACCATTCTGAACGCGGCCCTTCGACCTCGCTCAGGGCAAGCTTCCCCGAATTTGACAGGAGTTTACCGGTTCATTTCTGAACCGGGGGCCCAAACTTGAGCCTGACGAGCTACCGGACTGCTCCACCCCGCCGTTTGGGTTAACGGCCGGGCGGGTATCCTTCGCTCCCCCGCAAAATTTTGTAAAGATCGATATATCTAAGATTGCTTCATCCCCATTTCATCGGGACTCGCAATGACACGAACGACTAACGACTATTCCGTCACATCATCCACCGGCGTGATCTTATAAACCACCTCGCCTTCGCGGATGAGGCCCATCTTCTCGCGCGCTACCTTCTCGAGATAAACCGGGTCTTCCTCCAACAGGCGCTTTTCCTCGAGCAATTCCAGGCGTTCCTTTTTCAGACCCTCGATCTGCTGAACATAATCGGCGTTCTTCTGTCTGAGGTCCTGAAGCTCGCTGTAAGACGGCAAAAAGACAAAGAGCACAACGATCGAAAAAACAAATAACCAGATGGCGTTCTTTAACATAGCGACCAGCGTTTAGCGCTTAACGAACAGGAAAAATCCCGATCCGCACGCTTTCGGCCTTCAGCTTCAATAGATCTTGCCCCACAGCGGCCCGGCATAAACCGCGTTCGCGCCCAATTCCTCCTCGATCCGCAGCAGCTCGTTATATTTGGCGGTGCGGTCGGTGCGCGACAGCGAGCCGGTCTTGATCTGGCCCACGCCCGTGGCCACAGCCAGGTGCGCGATGGTCGTATCCTCGGTCTCGCCCGAACGGTGCGAGATCACCGAGGTGTATTTGCTTTCCTTGGCCAGGTTGACCGTGTCCAGCGTCTCGGACAGGCTGCCGATCTGGTTGACCTTGATCAGGATCGAATTGGCAACGGTCTTCTTGATGCCCTCGTTTAATTTCTTGACATTGGTCACGAAAAGGTCGTCGCCGACCAGCTGAATGCTGCTGCCGATCCTGGTGGTCATCTCTTTCCAGCCGTTCCAGTCGTTCTCGTCCAACCCGTCCTCGATCGAGATCAGCGGATATTTCTTCATCATCTCGGAGTAAAAGCCGACCATATCCGCGGCCGAGCATTCGCTGCCGTCATAGCTGTATTTGCCGTCCTTATAAAACGAGCTGGCCGCGCAGTCCAGGGCGATAAAGACATCCTTGTCCGGTTTGTAACCGGCCTTCTCGATCGCTTCGATGATCAGTAAGATCGCCTCTTCATTACGCGACAGGTTCGGCGCGAAACCGCCCTCATCCCCGACCGAGATCGAAAGCCCTTTGGCCTTCAACAGGGCCTTGAGACTGTGAAAGACCTCAACCGCCATGCGCAGGGCCTCGCTGAAGGTCTGTGAGCCCAAGGGCGCGATCATGAATTCCTGAATATCGAGATTATTGTCGGCATGCATGCCGCCGTTAAGAATATTCATCAGCGGCACCGGCAGGATCTTGGCGTCGCTTCCGCCGAGATATTTGTATAAAGGAAGACCCTGTTCGGCGGCGGCGGCCTTGGCTACGGCCATGGATACGCCCAAAATGGCATTGGCGCCGAGCTTGCTTTTATTGTCGGTGCCGTCCATCTTGAGCAGGATCTGATCGATCTCTTTGTAATCCGCTTCTTTGCCCGTAACCTCGCCGGACATCGGTCCGTTGACATTGGCAACCGCCTTGCTGACGCCCTTGCCCATCCATTTGGATTTATCGCCGTCACGCAGCTCGATCGCCTCGTGTTCGCCGGTGGACGCGCCCGAAGGCACCGCGGCCCGGCCGAACGCGCCGGATTCCAGCCGCACGTCCACTTCGACTGTGGGGTTGCCGCGCGAATCCAGGATCTGACGGGCTTTAACCTCTTTGATTGCTGACATTATCAAGTTCCTTTGTTGGCGTAAATTGAAAAATTTATTGAAATAGGCAAATGAAATCCGCTTAAAGTTTAAACAAATTAACACAGATCAATGGCAAAGTCAAGGGATATGCGGGGCAGCGTAAAGGCGGGTTTTATTTCTGTCCCAGAAGAAGCGGCAAATCAGCTGGAGCGATGCGGAAGATCACCGGCGAAAAGCCCTGAATCGGTATGGTCTGGATTTGAGCCGGATCAAAAGGTATATCAAAATCAACGGGTTGCCCGCGGGTCTCCAGATCGATCAGGCCGGGGTTCATATCGATACCGCCCACATCGGCCTGGCTTGATGAAGCGTTGGCCGCGGATGTCGCGATCCCGTCCGCAACACCTTCGCGAAGAGGGTCTGCGCGCGGTCCGGTCATTGTTGACGGACGCAGAACATCGTCCACCCCG
Source organism: uncultured Planctomycetales bacterium (assembly GCA_964494745.1). Lineage (GTDB taxonomy): Bacteria > Omnitrophota > Gorgyraeia > Zapsychrales > JANLHA01 > CAZBSU01. The sequence goes on from CAZBSU010000076.1 coordinate 4,032, forward strand.
GCCCGCTCGATCCCGACCCAGGGTTGATTCTCCCCGTTGATGTGCGGGAACCGCAATAGACCGTCGGCCTGCGGCGCATTGGCCGCGGGAAAAATTGACCTTTGCCGCAAAAGATTGGCAAAGGCAGCCGTATCAAACCTTTGACTATCAGAAGAACTGGGAATGGGTTCCCCGGTCCACGTCTCAAGAGACCCTTTGGTCGGGCGGCCCTGCCAAAATGAATCAAATTCCGCCTCAGTCAGGGACAAATGAACGGCCTGGCTGTCGGTAAGATTGAAAATATCAATTTCAAATCGGCCCTGTTCGGAATACCCTGTCCGTTTGGCATGAATGCAAAAAATCCGCGGCCCTATTTTGACCATTCGTCTGAAAAAAGTGAAAGGTTTTATGCTCTCCTTATTTTTGGCAAAAATTTCTCTAAGCCACCTCGAGCGGTAAATGGCGGGCAAAACCTGCTCTTGCGTCCACCGATATTCTATCTTGAGATCTGTCTCCGGGTGGGTCCCGAGCGCGTATAAAAGTTCATGCTCGGAGCTCATGCCCCTAAACTCGTCAAGATGTTCCGGCAGAGTGACAATCATTTCCCAGCGGGACGTCTTTTCCCTTTCGAGCGGCTTCATCACGTCCGCCTGAGCCAAAGAGGCGATATAGATATCACCCCACATTTCCCCCAAGGCCCGCAGAAGCGGATTCCGGGGACTTAAGAAATCCAGCGGCGGCTCCTCGCTGAGCCCCCGTTTATACCGCTCGCGCATGATCCGGCCGGTCAAAATCCTGGCGACCACATCCGGGGGTGTCAGCTTTTTCCCGTATTCAGCCACTGAAAAATATTCCAAAAGCGCCAACTCTCTATCGGCGGGGATTAAATTTAAAGTACTCCATTCCGTAAAACGCGATATCAGATCCCTGATCATAAAATACATTCCCGCGGTTTTATCCAGCTGCCCGCGCCATTCCAGGGGCAGTTGGGCAGCCGCTTCCGGCCTCAGACGAAAAGACACCTCGTCATAGGACTGCAACCCATCCTTCATGACATAATCCGCCAAAACAAACGGCTCCTTGGCGAGATCTTTATGCCTTGTATAAAAATAATTTGGGTACTGGGAATAGACCGGCCCTTGATAACCCTCTTCCTCGAGTATTTCGCCAGCGATATCTTCAACCGCGTCAAGGTTTTGCCTGGCGGCTCGCAGCCCTCTCATTTGCCCCCGCCGCCGGACTATGGCCTGCTTGAGAGATTGCTTCCCCCGCGCCAGCGCCTGCCGGACCGCGCCCAGCCGCAGGATCCGGCCGCCGGGCAGATCAGCGCGCATATTCAGCCAGCGGATAGCCATCGCCTCTTTCAGGACCGGCCAGGCATGCTGGCGCATGGCCCGGATCTTCGCTTCCGGGGATAATTTCAGCCGCCTGGAGATCGCGTTCAAGGTATCCAGGGCGTTGAATATATCCGTCGGAAAAACCCAGATCGCCTGGGTAAAGGCCTTCATGAAGATCGAAAAATCATCGCTGGTCCGGCCGAAATTCTGCTTAAGGATAACCGTGGCGATATCCCCCATCTCGGTCTTGATATTCTGGCGTTTGCCGAAGACCTCTTCAATTTGACCGACAATGTCATGCTCGCCCTCGCCGTGACGGCGGGACTCAATCTCCTCGGCCAGATCCGCCCGCCGGGACTCATCGAGCAGGGACGACTCAACATGCATGGCCTTGATGCCGTCAAACAAAAGCTCCGCGTCGTGCAGCATGATGGCCTGGATAATCTGCCGTGCCGCGGCCATCTGATTTTCGTTGATCTGTTTGACCAGCCCCATGTCGATCACGGCCTCACCTTCAAGGGCCTCCATGATATTATCCGAATGCAGGTCCGCGTGAAATTTCCCCGAGCCGAACAGCATAAAAAGCAGCATATCGCGCACCCGGGCGACAACATCGCGCGGCTTGACGGACATGATTTCCCTCGCCTCGCGCCGGCTGTATCCGAGCTCCCGCAGGCGCGCCCGGGCATCCCGGTGGGCCTGCCTTTTTCCTTCCAGAACAGCCGCCCGGCGCCGCGGATGCAACAGCCGGCTGACCTCGATACCGCGTATTCGCTCTTCGATCATCACCCGCGGATTATTACCGACATAAACCTTCGGCACCCGGATCCTCCGCGACGCATCGCCTTCGCCCGAAGCGTAATATTCTTCCAGGGACTCGGTGATCAATCGCGTGTTGGCGGCTTCATGGCGGAAATCCTTTTCCGTCCGGATCCAGCCTTCGATCGTGGTGGCAATGTCCCCGCCGTCGATCCCCTTATGTTCTTTTAAGAAAACAAGGATCCTTTTCAGCACTTCGATATCCCGCTCGATCGTGCGGTCAATCTTAGGGCGCAGGACCTTGATGACCACATCCACCCATTCCCCGCTGTCCAGCTTTAACCGGCCTTCATGCACCTGCTTCATGGACGCCGCGCCGATCACCCGGCCGATCTGGATCCGGCTCAAATCAAAGCCTTCCTGGCGCAGGATATCCAGCACCGCCAGCTTATTGAATGCCGGAGCCGATCCCTTCAGAGAAGCCAGGTCACTGCGCAGGGCGTCGTTGGGCATAATACTTTTGTTTTCGGAAAGATACTGGCCGATCTTGACCCCGACCGGGCCGAGCGCGGCCAGCAGTTCGGCCAAACGTTTGCCTTCGGACATGGTATATATCTTTTCCCGCAGACGCAGCAAAGACAGGACAATGGACGTGCGCCGCGCCGGGGAATATTCGCGGAACACAACCGGAAACAACTCCCGTACCAGATCATAAATCTTGGGATCCAGATCCCCGCGTTTGTGCTCGGTCTTGGGCGGATAAAAATGGGTGAACAGCCGGTCGATCAGCTCATTCATCACCTCTTCATCGCTCTGCGTCACGGGATTGAAAAGCCCGTTCTCTCCCAGGAAGAAACCCTGCAGCATCTTGATCCAGTATTCTTCGGGCATGTTAGACATATCCTGCGGCATGCGGTCAAAATCAAGCCGGTATTTATTCTCAAACCAGCGGATAATCTTCGGTTTCGGGGCCCGCGCCTGCCCGGCCGGCGGTGCCTGGGAATCGATCAGCCAGAACAGGACATCCATCCGGTCTTTTCGCGAGGCGCTGGCCAGGGCCGCCTTAAGCATGCTCTCGACCGAATTGGCATTCGTCACTTCCTCATCATAATCCATATCCTGAAAAGACTTAAAAAGATGACGGACTTCCTCAAGTTTCTCTTTGGTAATCCCCCGGTCCAGATCGGGAACGGTATGCCTGTCCAAAAGATCATGCAGCTCCTTGTCGCGCCGTTCGCTGGCGAACGGCAGGAAGGTTCTGATCGCGTTCAGCTCCTCTTCAAACCCTGCATCGGGACGGGCCTGACGGAAGATCTTCATCGCGGCCATCCCCATCCGCATCTGGCGCTGCGGGTCAAAGACCAGCGGGATCGTGGCCATATAAAAATCAAGCACCTCATCGGCCCGCTTCCCCAGGTCCAAATCCTGATTTTTGACTTTTTCCCACTGCAGGGGGGTCATCATGACCGCGACCTCAAACTCAGTGAATTGCCGATTCCTGACCCGCCCTTCCCTTCTCTTGCGGGCCAGATATTTAATACCCATGCTTTCCCATAACCTCGGTTGCATCTCCGGGACCAGGGCCCTTTCCCAGCGGTCTATATATCCGTCGCGGAACAAAGAGCCCTCCGGGAAGAAATACTCCAAAACACGCAGTCGTTCCTCCAACGGTTTATTCGCATCCCAGATACGGGCTATGGCCATATCATAATCCTTAAAAACAGCGGCCTTTTCGCCTGTCAGATCAACCGTCTTGGCCGCGGCTTCAATATAATCGCGTTCCTCCCCGGTGTCCTCGAGTCTATTCGAATGGACCAACGGCAGCTGAACCGCACTCATCAGCGGGGCGTATACCGGAAATAATTCTAGGCCCAGAATCTTCCTGGCCGGCCGGCCGCCGATCCGGTCGGTATCGGCGACCGCGGAGAAAAAAGTGTCCGTATCATAACAATGCCCGAAGAAATGATTCTCCCTGAGCCGCATAAAAAATTCCTCCGCCCGCCGATAATCCTGTTCGTCCCCGGGGTCCCGAAGCGATAAATGATCTTTAATCTTCTCCAAAAAAGCCATTACCTTCCTCTGGTCAATCTCGATAGCCATTTCCCCCGTCGTTGACTTGTAGATTATAGCCGAAAAGATCGCGCGGAAATCTTCGGAACTGGCATCCTCTTCAATCCAGCCGTATTCCTGCAGGAGGCGGAACAGCATCAGGCAATCGAGCAATTTCTGAAACCGGGTGGCCTTAAGTTGCTGGCTCAAACGGCCGCGCTTGACTATATCCTCGCCCCGGCGTCCTTCCTGGGTTGCGGCAATCTCGCCCAACTGCTCGAAATTAAGATCAAACAGCCGGCGGAACAATAACTGCTCCGCCCGGTTATACGGCGGCAGGATAAATCCGACCGGCATGTCGGCCGACGGGATCCGGTAACGCATTTTCGAATCGCTTTCGAGGAGGAGGTATTTGTCCTGAGATATGCGGGCGTTGAAAAAATCATCTTCCTGGGCGACATTCGCCTTACTTGGCATGATGTGCACCAACAACCCCAGCGCGCCCAGACGCCGAATAAAAT
>CAZBSU010000077.1:0-5352 GCA_964494745.1 uncultured Planctomycetales bacterium
GACCCCGATCCTTGTCGGAGAGGCGGTATGGTCTTCGGCCGGCAAACTTGTTCCCGATTATGTGATCTGCGCTGCGACCATCGGTCCGGACCAGAAAACCGACGAGGCCAGCCTGCGGCACGGCTGCCTGAATGCCCTGCGCTGTGCGGATGAACTCAAAATAGAGTCCCTGAGTTTTTCGGCCCTGGGTTGCGATCAGGGCGGTTTCCCCGTCGTCGGAGCGGCCAAAATAATGGCCCAGGAGATCATCAAATATTTTCGTCGCGAGGAGTCCGGGATTCGCGAAATTGTTTTTTGTCTTAAGGATAGAGATTTATTCCGCGCTTTCGAACAAACCATCAGCGGATATATAACCCATATCCGCGATTGTTTGGGAGAGGGGCCGTATGTCACGGTGGATATCATCATCGAATTGCCCGGGGGGCTTATCTTGATTGAGCGCTCCAATCCCCCTTACGGTTGGGCCTTGCCGGGCGGCTTTGTTGATTACGGAGAAAGTCTCGAGACCGCCGCTCGTCGCGAGGCCAAAGAAGAAACCAATTTGGAGCTGAAGCATTTGCGGCAGTTTTCCACCTACTCCGATCCCGACCGGGATCCGCGTTTTCATACTATCAGCACGGTCTTCATCGCGGAAGGGAAGGGCCAGCCCCGCCCAGGCGATGATGCGAAGAATTTAAAGGTGATCCCTTATGAAGAGGTCCTGGACCGGGGATATGCTTTTGATCACAAACGCATTCTCGAGGATTATTTTAAAACCGCCCATCGTTACCGGGCCTGAGGTCTCGTCCCAATGAAGAATAACCGCTTTTTGCATCTCTGGGCCTTTTTTCTGGCGGCCTGCGCCATGCTGGAGACGTTTGTCTTTATTCATGCGGCGGCTGTCGCGGGTCAAAATTGTCTGATGTGGTATGTGCTGTCATTCCCCTGGTTTATCTTTTGTTTCGAGGCCGGACGAATAGTCGGGACACGAAGTCCGCAGCGGTCAGGCTGGGTGTTCCCGGTGCTGAGGACCGAAGCGGGGATTATCCCGCTTTTGGCAGTGGGTTATTTTGTGATTGTTGTTTGGGGGATGCGCAGTTTCCCGATCGGCATGATTCCGCTGCTGATTTTCATCGGTGTCGGCGTCGTGGCCGCGACGCGAGGACGTGAGGTCGCCGGACTTGCCTCCTTTGAATGTGGCGGTTCCCCCGCGCAAACGAAGGCCCTGTTGCTCTATTTTTATCTGGGACTGTTGGCCACGGCCTGGCTGTATGTCTTGTGGCTATTGCCTGCCCTGGGATTGACGATTATTATCCTTTCAGCCGGCGCGGCTAATGCCGGGTGCGCCTTGTTTTTGTTCATCCTTAGGGATCGAATCCCGGCTTCTCTCGAGAACCGTTTTTATACCTTTTTATATGTCCATTTGGCCTTGCTGGTCATCTTGGGCTGGGGGGCACTCCTGGCCGGCCGGGGGACTTGGGGCCTTTTTTATTAATCCTTGGCTTATCATTAAATAAAATGGAAATATCACGCGTATTCGGGTCGGTTCGTTCACGGAATCTATTTGTCCTTTCCGCGGTGGCGAGCGGATTTTTTTACGAGTTGGCCTTGGGGGCCACAATGCGTTTTTTTATCGGCAGCGCGGTCTTATGGACGGTGATGATCAGCGGGGTGTTTTTGTTGGGGGTTCAAGCGGGCTCCTTTCGTGAGGCTCGGGTCCCGAAAAAGGAGCGCGGCCATCATTTTTTGAGGCATGGTTTAGTTTTGCATCTGACCGGAGCGGTTTCGGTATTGATCTTGCATCTGTCCTGGGCCGTCCAGGTCTTTTTGGCGAACCTATGGGGGCTAACGGCCGGATTGGTTGTTTTTTTCAGTATTTTGTTTTTTCTGGCTGCGGACATCGGTTCTCTGAGCGGAAAGGTATTGGCATTTTTGATCGATGATGATGTTGAAACGGCCTGGGGGCAAACGACCGATCCCTCTGGCCTGCTTTTGGGCCTAGGCAGCCTGGCCGGCGGCTTGCTTTTCATCGGGACAAGCCTGGTTTGGGATGTGTGGTTGACGGTCTTGGTCGTGGCGGCGGTCAACGTTGGGTTGTTGGCTATTCTTATTTTTGTTCAACGACCGTTGGACCGGGTCTGCCGGCGTTATTTTGTTTTGGCCTCGATCGGATTGTTGCTTTTGGTTGGCGGGCTGTTTCGCTTTACGGCTGTGCGTCAGGTTTTCTTGAAGAATTATTATCATCATCTCTCTTCTTTGGAAAGACCTTTGGGTTTTTTAACCGCCGCCAAGGATTATCCCCGGATCGAACGGTTTTTTTCCTCTCGGGACAGGATTGATCTGGTGCGTGTCCCGGGATGGATGCAGGATGAGGAATGGCCCGTGATCCGTGACTACACGGAAAAATTCGATCAAGATCCCGATTTTCCCCGCGGATATATGGTTTATTTTAACGGGCGCTTTATTTTTCGTTCCGATACGGAAGAGATCCCGTCCGAATACCTTGCCCATGTCCCTGTGATCTTAAACGGCGCCTTCCCGCGCCGGGTGCTGGTGCTGGACCTCGGGGCAGGATTGATTACCCGCGAACTCATTAAATATGCCGGGATCGATAAAATCACCCAGATTTCATTCAGCCCGGAACTGGCCCGTCTAACCCGCGAGCACGCGCTGTTTAGGCGCATGAGCCGGAATGCTTTTGATGACCCGCGTGTGGAAATGATCACAGCAGATGCCTTTTCCTTTCTCAGGTCGGATGGGCTCAAATACGATGCGATTTACATGGATATGCCGGTCCCGGACAATTTTCGGTTCAGCCGTTTTTACACCCTTGATTTTTTTGATTTGGTTAAAGCGCATTTAAATCCTGACGGGTACTTCGCGTTTCAGGCACCGGGCAGCGGTCATTTTTCTTATTTTGACGAGACAGAGCGCCAGGCCTGGTCGGCTAAAAACAAATGGCCGGTTTATCGCGACACCCTGCAACAGGCCGGTTTTGACATGATCGTGCCGTATGTCTCCGCCTTGGAACTTTATAGGGAGCAAGCGGCCGAAGACTTGCTTGAGCGGATCGGTCCGCCCGAAATCGACCTGGATGCTGATTTGGATGTCGTCCGCACCTTGGCGGCGGACCGGCTCCGTCCGGCGATCGTGCGTGACAGCCTGATGCAGTATGTCTATGCCCTTCAGGAAGGATTTATTTTTGCCAAGGCCGCCGAAGAACCAGATCCGGCTGTTTATCGCTCGGCCAAGGTTGGTCTGTATGTCCTGACACAACCGCGGTTCGCCCGGGCCTTTGGTTTTGAATATCCGCCGCGTGATCTGGGGGCGCCCGCACAAATCAATAGTCTGATCCGGCCGCGTTTGCCGGGCCGGATATGGTGGGATCTTTAATTTTTCTTTTTAAAATGAGCCGCCGACAACTCTGGATTTGTTTGTTGACTCGCAGGCCCAAAATGAAGAAAATAGTAAAGAAAGGCCGGGGCACTTTCCGGCGCCTGGTCATCTCGATGATGTCATTTTCATCCAGACATATTTTATTTCCCGTGATTTTTATTTTGGCCATCTTCATTGGATCAGCGGGCCCGGTTGCCGCTTATTCGGTCGGCCGGAATGGCCCCGAATCCACGGCGATCACGGCCGTGATCTGGAAATGGTATCCGTACCATTATCAAGATATGGTCCGGAATTTTTTGGAACGGCTCAAGGCGGCCTTGGCCGTCGCCCGCCGTCAGCGGTTTGATGCGGCGGCCCTTCGGCGTCAGGTCGAGACCCGCATGCATCAAGTCGAGGCCCAGATGCGGATCACACGTCAGCGTCAGGAGTCGTTGACCCAAAACCATCAGAATCATCTGCGCTCTCTGCGCCAAAGGACCGAGTGGCTGATGCGTCAGCATCAACTGCGAACCCAGCAGATGAAGCGGCATTGATTTTTTTGCTTGATAAACCGGTTGATTGTATCAAGAATCTTTTTTTAATCCAAGGAGGCATGAATGCCCAAGCGTGAGTCTAAGAAATTGTTGCAAGACGAAAGGGTAAAAGAAGAGATCGACCGCCACAAATGGATTGAGAGTGAGAAGGCGGGATATGACATCGGTTTTGACAAAGCTGCGGAAGACTGGATCAGCCGTTACGCGGATGAATGGGAGCAGGCCAACACCAAGAGGGAAGTTAGAAAGATCAAGCGCCCCCGGTTGAAAAGAAGCCGGTTTGACGAATAATAAAACAAGGCTTATCCCCGCGGCCGGGTCTCGTGCTGCCGGGGCGAGGAAGAGCGCGTGCAAAAGCGACTGCGCCGCAAGACCACAACCAGATTTCTTAAAGCGCATTACGAAAGCCGGTCTTCAAAATTGCGCAAGGCCAGGGCGCAGGGCCGTCCGCTAAGATTTGTGGCCGTTTTGAAGCAGCCTAAAGACCAAACCCCATGAGATGTTTTTTTTCGAAAAGAAGGGCTTAACATGGAACTGACCCCGGGACGCGTCTTTATCGGGCGCCTTCCCCATCAGGCGGATTTGGCCGAATCCTTGGCCGCCATTTGCGATCGCGAAAAAATCCGTTTGGGGGTGGTAACGGTGATCGGCGCCGTCACCAAGGCCCGCCTAGCCTATTATAATCAGAATACCCATAAATACATCGAGAGTCTACGGCTTGACGAGCGCCTGGAGATCGTTTTCTGTTGTGGCAATGTATCGGTCAAGGATACGGCCCCGTTTGTCCATGCCCATGTGGTGTTCGCTAATGACAAAGGCCAGGCCTTTGGCGGACATCTCGTCCCCGGTTGTACGCTTTTTGCCGGGGAATATTTTATCCGCGAATTGACCGGCACCGATCTTCAGCGCGAGCTTGACGGTCCGACCGGGCTTTCTCTGTGGCCGGCCGAAACTTAGACGACACCCGGCTTCACTACAAGGAGTCTTTGATGCCAGCCAAGCGCATTTTGGTGGTCGATGATGATGATTCGATCCTCGTCCTTCTGGAAAAACGGCTTCAGACGGACGGCTATCAGGTCATCAAGGCCTCCACCGGGAAGGAGGCCGTTGCCAAGGCCAAGCTTTTTTCCCCCGCCTTGGTGCTTATGGACATCATGCTTCCGGATGTGGACGGCCCGGAGGCCTTTAAGCTTTTGCGGGCCCAGGCCGAAACCAGCCGTATCCCGGTGGTTTTTTTATCGGGGATCATTAATGAAAACGTGGATGCATCGCCGACCGTGACCATTGACGGGGAGGTCCACCCCGCCGTGGCCAAGCCGATCGAGTTCGGGATTCTGACCGAGGCGATCGAGGACAATATCCTTTCCGAACCGGAGGGAAGCCCGGAATAGCTTGTTTTGGGGTTTTGGGCGTTCCGAAGTGGCTTTTTCGGGGACAGAATCTT
>CAZBSU010000077.1:5362-8669 GCA_964494745.1 uncultured Planctomycetales bacterium
ATAATTAGAAACAAAGATCTATATCCTAATGGAGGCTTGTTTGGGCTGGGTTATAATTGTCCTGTTATCAAGGAGCGCACCATTGGCTAAAAATAGAAAAAGAATCCTTTTTTTCCACATCAATAAATATCAAAAGGATCTGTTGTACCCGATCCTGCTTTCCTGCTTCCTCGGTTGCCTGTTGGCCCTGCTGGCCTTGGATTATTTTTATTTCGAGCGGGCCGCACTGATCTGTAATTTCACCTTGAGCCACCTCAAAATGCTCATTATCTGGTTCCTTCCGATTGTGGCCTTTTTCCTTTTTATGGTGGGCTTTCAGATCTATATTCTTTCCAGCAAGATCGTCGGTCCCTGCACCCGGATTATCAAGGAGCTGGATCAGATCATTTCCGGCAAAACGAAAAAACATCTTCGTGTCCGCAAAGGAGACGAGATGTTTCAGGAGATCACCGACCGGATCAATTCCCTCGTTGATAAACTGCCCTGATCTTATCAGGAGGGGCCATCTTAAACCTTTCCTCTCCCGCCCTTTTCTGTCCAAATGGCGTTTTGTTTTTCATGGCGCCGGTGGCATTTTTTTGTTATGATGTTGCTCATGAAACGAACCCATACTCGTTGGCTGGCATTGGGCCTGACGGGTCTCGGTGTCTTGTTATGTGCCGGATTCAAGGGCATTCAGCTTAAGGATATTGAAAGCGCGGTAATCCAGGAGGACTTTGAAACCGCCCGGCGGCTGGCGCGTGTCTTTATCGACGGGAGCGCCCCGGAGCGGGAGATCGATACCGCGCGTTATTATCTCGGCCTCAGCCTTCTGTTTGAAGACAGTGAACAAGAGGCGCGTGCCATCCTTGAGCCCCTGGCCCAAAAGTACCCAGACGGAGTTTTGGGTGACAAGGCGCGCGTCGGCGTGATCGACAGTTTTATCCTTCAGGGGGAGTATGACGCCGCGCTGAACCGTGCGCAGGATTTCCTGCGCGCAAAACCCGATTCCGATTTTACCAGTCTGATCTATCTCAAGCTGGCCCGGTCGTGTTTGCGTTTGACCCGATGGGCAGAGGCCCGGCGGTATCTGGAAAAGATTATCGCGCAATTCCCGGACAGCCCGGAGGCACACCGGGCGCGCCAGCTTCTTAACGAAAAACAGTTTTTTGCCGTTCAGGTCGGTTCTTTTCTGGATCGCGCTCGGGCCGAAAAATTGGCCGCGAAATTCAAACAGGAAGGCGAATACGCCTATGTCCTCGAAACGACGGATACGGCCGGCCGGGTCTTCTATCGGGTCCGCATCGGCCGCTTTTCGCGCTTGAGCGAAGCCCGAAGCCAGGAGAGAAGGTTGTCGGATTTAGGTTACCCCACCCTTATTTATCCGTAAAGATGGTTCACGCAGAGATCGTTTTTATTGTTGGCCCGACGGCTGTCGGCAAGACGGATGTCGCTGTCAGTCTGGCCCATTCTTTGAAAGGCGAGATCGTTAATGCCGATGCCATGCAGATTTACCGCGAGGTCTCGATCCTGAATAATAAACCGGACGCCGTATTGATGCGCGCTGTTCCGCATCATTTATTCGGGATCCTATCGGTTCGCGAAACCTTTGACGTGGCCGCCTACAATCAAATCGCCCTTAAAACGATCGCGGGTATCCGCAAGCGGAAGAGACTGCCGATTGTCGTGGGCGGCAGCGGTCTGTACGTGCGCGTCCTGCTGGACGGCATATTTGATCAGCCCGCCGGTGATCCGGGTCTGCGGCGACGGATGGAACATCAGGCCGATCAGGACGGACCGGAGACATTGCACCGGCGTTTGCAGGAAGTCGATCCCGATGCCGCGGCGCGTATTCATGCCCGTGACACCCGCCGGATCGTCCGGGCCCTGGAGGTCTTTGAGGCACGGCATCAGCCGATTTCCCGGTTGCAGCAGGGGCACTCGGGATTATGGGGACGTCATGACCTTTTTTTTTACGGCCTGAAGCTTGCGCGTCCCGAATTGATCCGGCGTATCGATCTGCGTGTGGAGCAGATGTTTGCGGCTGGCGCGGTCGTCGAGGTCCGGCGTCTGGCCGGGATGCCTTTAAGCCGCACGGCACGCGGCATGATCGGCATCCAGGAAATACAAGGTTACCTGGCGGGGGAATATGATTTGATGCAGGCCATGGAATTAATCAAGATTCATACCCGCCAATATGCCAAACGTCAGATGACCTGGTTTCGAAAGGAAAAAAGACTGCGCTGGGTCACTCTCGATCCCAAGAAGGGTTCCGACGAAGTTGTGGCCGGTATGGCGGGCGAAATTCGGGAGAGGGCCAAGCCCTCCGGACCCGCCAGGGAAGGATGATATGGAGAGTGTTCTAACCGTTATTGTTTATGGACGGTATCAGGACGGTTGGTCGGCCCAGGAGATCGCCGCTGAACTGGAGGCCTGTGTCTGCGCCTGCGACGGGGCTGTGATCGATACGGTCTTTTATCGGCTGAGCAAGCCGAATCCGGCTTATCTGATCGGCGAGGGTAAGGTCGCTGAGATCGCCGATATTTGTGCTATGCAGAGGGTCGATACGGTTGTCTTCAGCCGTGACCTGAAAGGCAGCCAGCAGCGGAACCTTGAGGAACGGCTGGAGGTTAAAACGATTGATCATACCCAGCTGATCCTGGATATTTTTGCCAGGCGGGCCGTAAGTCTGGAAGGCAAGATGCAGGTGGAGCTGGCACAGCTCGAATATCTCCTGCCGCGTCTGGTCGGGAAGGGGATCGCCTTGTCGCGATTGGGTGGCGGGATCGGGACATTGGGGCCGGGTGAGACTAAACTGGAGATCGACCGGCGGCGGATCGCACAAAAGATCGCGAAATTGAAACAGTCCTTGCAGGAGGTTGAAAAAAATCGTGCCTTGGGACGCAAGCGGCGCCGAAAAGGCGGTGTCCCGTTGATCTCGCTGGTGGGATATACCAATGCCGGTAAATCGACTTTATTAAATGCCTTGACCGGAAGTGAGCAAAAGACCCTGGACGGGCTTTTTACCACACTCGATTCCGTGTCGCGCCAATTTATCCTGCCCAATCATCAGAAGGTCATTCTTTCGGATACGGTTGGATTTATGCATGATTTACCGCATGATCTGATTGAGGCCTTTAAGGCCACCTTGGAGGAGGTCAAGGAAGCGGATTTGCTGCTGCATGTCCTGGATGTCAGCCATCCCAACTACCGTCATTTGCACGATTCGGTCATGAATGTGCTCAACGAATTGAATGTCCGTGACCGGAATATCATCACCGTCTTGAATAAAATCGACCGGGTGGAAGATAAAACCGTTATCGAGCGT
>CAZBSU010000078.1:0-8576 GCA_964494745.1 uncultured Planctomycetales bacterium
CTCCTAATCAGGTCTTTCTAGATTTTACCGTTGCACTTGCTAATTGAATTCGGGTGGTGGATCTAAATTCCCGGAAAGACGCTTATGTCAAATCGGGCCGTTGCCGGCGTGTCCTTGCCACGGCCCGCCGATGGCGCCATTCCTGGATGTTGCGGTGATGCCCGGACAATAAAACCTCCGGCACCTTCCATCCCTTAAAATCCGCCGGTCGGGTGTAATGCGGGTATTCCAGCAAGCCCCCTTCAAAGGATTCATCCAGCAAAGACTCTTCCTTGCCCAAGACCCCGGGCAACAACCGGACAACGGTATCGATCAAAACCATGGCCGGCAACTCCCCTCCGGTCAGGACGTAATCCCCGATGGAAAGGCTCATGTCCACCAGCTTCTGCCGAACCCGCTCATCCACTCCCTCATAATGACCGCAGATAATAAGGAGATTTTTTTCGCGGCTCAGCCGTTTGGCCAGGCGCTGGTTCAAGGTCGTCCCTCCCGGACAGGTCAGGATGACGCGGACCTTGCGCCGTCCCTTGATCTTCTTGACCGCCTTGAAGATCGGCTCCAGCATCAGGAGCATGCCCGGCCCGCCGCCGAAAGGCCGATCATCAACTTTACGGTGAGGATCAGACGTATAATCCCGCAGATCATGCAGGCGGACACGCACCTTCTTGCGGTCCTGGGCCCTCTTCAGGATGGAGGCGTTGAGCACGGCCGGGAACATATCCGGAAAGATCGTCAGAATATCAATCGTGAGCATATATCTTGGCCTCGTATTTCGTTAAAAATTGTTTTTTGAACTCCGAAAAATTTCCTTCGTCCAGGGCCTGGCGAATACGCCGCATCAGCCGGATATAAAAAAACATATTGTGATAGGTTAACAGCCGCAGCCCCAAGATCTCACCGGTACGGACCAAATGACGGATATAACTGCGGGAATAATTCCGGCAGACAAAACACGGGCACTCCGGATCCAACGGCCCGCCGTCCTTGGCAAAAGGCGCATTACGGATAACGAGTTTCCCCTGACTTGTGAAGGCCGTGCCGTTCCGGCCGTAGCGGGTCGGGATACAGGTATCAAACATGTCGACACCCTGGGCCACGGCGCGCACGATCTGCTCGGGCATACCGATCCCCATCATATACCGGGGCTGCCGTTCGGGCAATTCGGGCAAGACCCAGTCCAACGTGGCGAACATGAGATCGACCGGTTCCCCCACGCTGACACCGCCGATCGCATAGCCGTCGAACCCGATCGACGTTATCTGGCGCGCGGATTCGCGCCTCAGGTCGGCATACGTCGAACCCTGGACAATCCCGAATAAAAATTGGTCCCGAGGCTGATGGTCCCCGTGCTGATAACCGGCAAAGGCATCTCTCGATCGCTGCGCCCAGGCGGTGGTCCGGGCCATCGCGGTCCGGGCCTGTTCGACCTCACAGGGATACGGCGCGCATTCATCCAGAGGCATGATCATATCCGCGTGCAAAATGTTCTGTATCTCGATGACCCTTTCGGGGGTGAACACATGCGTGCTGCCGTCCACGTGGGACTGAAAGGTGACCCCGTCATCATTGACCCGGCGAAACTTGGTCAGGCTGAAAACCTGATATCCGCCGCTGTCCGTCAACATGGGCCGGTCCCAACACATAAAATCAGGCAGCGTTCCCTGGGATTGGATCACTTCTAATCCCGGACGCAAATAGGTGTGATAGGCATTGGACAAGACGATCTGGGCGCCGATCTCCTTCAGCTCTTCGGGGGCAAGACATTTTACCGTGGCGTTTGTCCCCACCGGCATGAAAAAGGGCGTCTCGATCACGCCGCGCGGGGTCGTTAACCGGCCCCGCCGGGCTGACGTCTTTTTGTCTTTCTGGATCAGTTGAAAAAACATCGTCACAAATAAATCAAAGGATTAACATGGCATCGCCGTAGCTGTAAAAGCGATAGCCCGCGCCGATTGCCCGCGCATACGCCCTCCTCATCAACGCCGGTGTCCCGAAGGCATGCACCAGCATCAGGAGTGTGCTGCGCGGCAAGTGAAAGTTGGTGATCAACCCGTCCACCAGGCGGAAACGGTAGCCGGGATAGATAAACAGGTCCGTCGTGCCCCGTTCCCGTCGGGTCGCGGCCCAGGTCTCCAGCACCCGGCACGACGTTGTCCCGACGGCAATGATCGGCCGCCCCTGCCTTTGGGCCGCCTCAAGACATCGGATGGTCGCCGCGGGGATGGAATACCGTTCGCGGTGAATGGGATGCCGACGGATGTCCTCCTCCTCGACCGGTTTGAACGTCCCGTAATTAACATGCAACGTGACCGTGGCCGTCCGGTGCCCTCTTTGTTTCAAGCCGGCCAATAACTCCGGGGTGAAATGCAGCCCCGCGGTCGGAGCGGCCACCGACCCGGGATAACGCGCATAGACCGTCTGATACATCTGCCGGTCGCTTGGCTGATCCTTGCGGCGTATATAAGGCGGCAGCGGCATATGACCAATCTTGGTCAAGACCGCGTTGAGATCGGGACAATCAAAACGGATAAGCCGCCGCTCGATATCCACGACTTCGGCCTGAACCCGTTGCCCGTTGAATTGAATGAGATCACCGTTTTTAAGGCGTTTCTGCGGCCGCAGCAGGACCTCATATGTCCCGTCGTGACCGTATCGCTCGAGAACAAAGACTTCGATACGGGCGCCGGTTTTCTTTTTGCGGCCGAAAAGACGGGCCGGAATGACCTTGCTGTTATTTAAGACCAGCAGGCTCTGCGGGGGCAAGACCCCCTCAAGCTGTGCAAAGATTTCATCATCTATCTTGGGAGGACGACGCCGGATGACCAACAAACGGGCCTGATCGCGTTGCTTCAGAGGATGCTGCGCGATCCTTTCGGGGGGGAGGTCATAATCAAAATCACGTAAACGCATCAGGGACCGACAGAATCGACGGAGACGACCTCCGTTTGCGGATAATAAAATTTCAAAATATCTTTATAATCGAAGCGCAGCTGCGCCATCTTCTGGGCCCCCCATTGGCATAAACCCACGCCGTGCCCCCAACCCCGGCCGGTAAACCTGACGGATTGGCCGTTCACCGCGATTTGATAGGCATTGCTTTTGATCCGGTTGGGTCCCATGATCTGGCGAAAATCCTTTCCCGTGATCACCATCGGCTTGCCCTTTTGCGGCGTCACCTCCAGTCGATCGATACGGCCGCTGGCGTTCCGGTCGAGGATACGGATATCTTTCAGCGCGGCCGCCTTATACCCGGCGGCCCGCAACGCGGCCGCTATCTCCTCAAAAGAAAATTTCCGCTGCCAGCCGAAATGCGGCGAATGCTGACAATACGGACAGGTTATGCCGCGCAAAGGCGCCAAGGGTTCATGATTCCAAAGGGCGGTCACGTCTTCCGTGTGTCCGCCGCAGGTCGCATGAAAATAGGCCGGAATCAGATCCCCCTGATAGACCAGGACCTCACCTTCTGTCCTCTCGACGCCCAAATTCGTGCGATAATGCTCGGACGTGCGCCCGCCGTAAACCTGGGAATAAATATCATTGGTCAGGTCATAGGCGCGGGCCTTGTTTTGGCGCTTTTGATACAGGGCATAGGACCGGGTCGCGACCGCCTGGGCCTTGATGGCCTCCATGGGCCAACGATGGGAGATCTCATGATAGAGAACGCCGCGGATATAACTCTCGATCGGCAGCCGGTTGACGACCAATAATGTGCCTTTTTCTTGACGGATAAAATCCAGCTGGCCGCGGAAATATCGCTTTCGGTTATGGATGATCAGCGCGAAATCCCGCGCGGCCTCAATGCGGACATGATCGAGAGGGAAATCGTATTCTCCGATCCGGATTCCCGCTTCATAAACGCTGGCCGGAACGAGAGACAACCGCCGGTCTTCCATCAGAACCCGGTTCAGCTTCGGGTCGATGATCTGATACCCCTTGTCGACTTCAAAGAACACCTGATCCGTGTCCCGCAAAACGGCAATGCGCACCATTTCACTGGTGTCCTCGCGCCACAGATAGGCCGCCGTGGCACACGAAATGCCCATAAAGGCCAGGCCAAGATATGTCAGCAGTGCTTTCGGCCGCATGGATACGCTCGTTTCATTTGGGTTAACTTAACCGGTCCGTATCGGCGATGGACTAAAAGGATCAAACTGAAAATCAGGCAGATGCGCAGGCCTGTCGGCATGGTCGGCCGGCGCGTCGTCGCGCGGGATCAAAACAGTTCCCGCTCCACAGAACGCCCGACCGGGCCATCCGGCTTGAGATGCTTGTAGGCCGCCGGCGTCAATTCCCTGCCCCGGGAGGTTCGTTTAAGAAATCCGATCTTTAATAAATAGGGTTCCACGACATCGACGAGGGTATCGGCCTCTTCGTTCAAAGTGGCGGCCAGGGCGTCGATACCGACGGGCCCTCCCTGATAATGCCGTTCGATCACGGATAAGAGCCGGCGGTCCAGGTCATCCAATCCGACAGGATCGATACCCAAGGTCGACATGGCCCGGTCAACCACCTCCGGGGTGATCCGTCTCTGCTGGGTTTTGACTTGCGCAAAATCCCTGACCCGCCGCAGCAAGCGGTTGACAATCCTCGGGGTCCCCCGCCCGCGCCGGGCGATCGCCAGGGCGGCCTCCTGGTCGATATCGACCTGCAATTTCTGCGCGGAGCTCAAAACGATCTGGCTGAGATCCTGGGGGGCATAAAAGTCAAGATGATGAAAGATACCGAAGCGTTCGCGCAAGGGAGAGGCCAGCAACCCACTCCGGGTCGTGGCGCCGATGATCGTGAACGGTTTCAGATTGAAATTAATGGTCCGGGCATAGGGCCCCTTATCAACGACAAAATCGATCTTGAAATTCTCCATGGCCGGATAAAGGAATTCTTCCACCACCTTGGAAAGCCGATGAATCTCGTCGATAAAAAGGATATCGCCGCGTTCGAGATTAGTCAGGATCCCGATGAGGTCCCCGGCCCGGTCAATCGCCGGTCCGGACGTAATCGTGATCCTGGCGGCCATCTCATGCGCGATAATATAGGCCAATGAGGTCTTGCCCAGCCCGGGCGGGCCGGAAAAGAGCATATGCTCGATCGGCTCATGACGTTGGCGGGCGGCCTGCAAGGACACGCTCAGGCTATCGACCAGGCTCTTCTGCCCGATGAATTCCGACAGGGCCATCGGCCGCAACGACAGGCTAATGACCCGGTCCTCATCGGTTTCCTGGTTCAATATGAGGCGTTTTCTTTCTTGTTCCATTTTGCGTGCCGTGAGGTGACCCGGACGCTGGCCGCCGGATCAAGGCCAAGACGGGGTCAGGCCTCCTGGACCGGGATGACATTATCTTTGTTGCGGACAACCTCGATATCGGCAAAGAGGCGTTTTTGCATAACCCTGATCTCTTTGAGCCGAATCAGCTCCAAGACGGCCATGAACGTAACGATCGCCTCGATCTTGCTCTTGGCCTTATCGAATAACTCCGCCAGCATGACCCGCGGATAGCGTAACAACAGATGCAGGATCTCATGGATCTTTTGTTCGACCGTGAACTGTTCCTCGACCAGCTGATAGATCTTTTCTTTCTGAAACTTGCGCAGGGCCTGCGTGAAGGCATTGATCAGGTCGAAAAGATTGGCCTCGAAATAGACCTCCTTGGCATCCTCCTTGATATCCCGCACGGCCTCTTCATCCACCTGGCGCGTGTAGAGATTCTGACGGTAAATCGCCTTTTCCTTCAGCTGTTCGGCAATCTCCTTAAAGACCTTATATTCCTGCAGGCGGCGCATGAGATCAGAGCGCGGGTCTTCCTCCTCTTCCTCCTCGGCCTGAGGATCCGGCGGGAGCAACATGCGCGATTTGATCTGCATCAACGTGGCCGCCATGACCAGGAATTCACCGACGATGTTCAAATCGAGCATCTTCATCATCTCGATGTATTCCATGTATTGATCCGTGACCTGCGCGATCGGGATGTCGCAGATATCCATCTCGTTCTTCTTGATCAAATACAACAGGAGATCCAGCGGCCCTTCAAAAATATCCAATTTTAATTTATAGCTCATCTTAAAAAACGATTTTCCTTATCTCGTCGATCGTTTGGCGGGCCACCGCGGCCGCGCGTTTTTGCCCGTCGCGCAACGTCGCCTGAATGGCACCGGGATCGCTTTCCCATTTTCGGCGCCTCGTCTGAATCGGCTCCAGGATCTGCAACAACTTGCCGCCCAAGATCTGCTTGCATTCCGTGCAACCCTTGCACGCCCCGGTGCACCAGGCCTCGACCTCAGACTTCATCTCCGGAGCGAATATCTCGTAATAACAGAAACCATTGCACGCGGCCGGATGCCCGGGATCGTTTTTGCGCAGGCGCTTCGGATCGGTGAACATCTGGCTGACCTTGGACCTCACCTCGTCGGGAGGATCGCTGAGGTTGATCGTGTTCTGATAACTCTTGCTCATCTTTCGGCCGTCGGTGCCGAGCAGCCGCGGCGTGGGGGTCAACAGAGCCTCGCAATCGGAAAAAACGTCCGTCTTAAAAATATGGTTAAAACGACGGGCGATCTCCCGGGTCAGTTCAACATGCGGCAACTGGTCTTCGCCGATAGGCACCGCGTCCGCCTTGTAAAGCAGGATATCCGCGGCCTGCAGGACGGGATAACCCAGGAAACCGAACGTCTGCAGATCGCGGGTCGTGATCTCGCGAAGCTGTTCTTTGTAGGTCGGATTTCTTTCCAGCCATCCCAAAGGGGTCAGACAGGCAAAAATCATCTGCAACTCAAGATGCTCCGGGACATCAGACTGGACAAACAGGATGGACTTCTGGGGATCCAATCCGCAAGCCAGCCAGTCCATGGCCATATCCAGAATAAACGACCGGATATCCTTGCTCTGCTCGTAGGCCCCCATCAAGGCATGCCAATCCGCTATGCTGAAAATGCAGTCATACTGGTCTTGCAGCGGGACCCAGTTCTTCAACGCCCCGGCCAGATGGCCCAGGTGCAATTTCCCCGTCGGTCGCATGGCGCTGAATATCTTTTTACGCATCATCTAGCCGTTCCGTCAAAGTGTCCGTTCAATGGTCTCGACCTCGAAGATCTCGAAGATATCCCCTTCTTTGATCTTGTCAAAATTACTGACCGAAATCCCGCATTCATAACCCTCCGAGACCTCGCGGACATCATCCTTAAAACGTTTTAAAGAAGAGATCGTCCCGGAATAGATGACCTCGCCGTCGCGGATGATATCCACTTTTGATTTGCGGTTGGCCTTGCCTTTCACAACATAGCAGCCGGCAATCATCCCGGCCTTGCTCAGCCTAAAGACCTGCCGGACCTCGATCCGCCCCAGAAACTTCCGCTTCTTTTTCGGTTCCAGCAGACCTTCCAGAGCCTTCTTCACATCATTGACCGCATCATAGATAATCCGATACTGGCGCACGTCGACCGGATGTTTTTCCAGTTCCTGCTTGGCCCGCGGGCCCAGCCCGACCTGAAAACCGATAATGATCGCATTCGAGGCCATGGCCAGGATGATATCCGAGGCATTGACCTCGCCCACACCCGTATGGATAAATTTCACCTTGACCTCTTCGGATGGGATCTTGGCCAAAGAATCCTTAAGGGCTTCCAGGGAACCCTGGACATCGGCTTTGAGGATAACATTCAGTTCCTTGATCGTGCCCTGCTGAATCTGCGAATACAGGTCTTCCAGGGTTACACGCTGCTGGGACGAGAGCTTCTGGCGCTTGAGTTTTTGCTGACGCTGGGCCGTAATATCCTTGGCCTGCTTTTCGTCCTCAACCGCGAAAAACATCTCCCCCGCCTCAGGCACCCCGTTCAGGCCCAGGATCTCAACCGGGGTGGACGGGCCGGCCGTCTGGATCGGCCGCTCATGATCGTCGAACATGGCCTTGATCTTCGCAAAATACGGGCCGGCGATCAGGAAATCGCCCTGACGTAATGTCCCGCTCTGGACAATAAGGCTGGCCACCGAACCCTTGCCGGGACTCAGATGCGCCTCAACGACGATCCCCGAGGCCTTCTTATCCGGATTGGCCTTCAACTCCAACAACTCGGCCTCAAGCAGCATCATCTCCAAAAGGTTGTCCACGCCTTCCCCGGTCACGGCCGAGACCGGCACCACGATGGTCTTGCCGCCCCAGTCTTCGGGCGCCAGGCCTTTTTCTCCCAGCTGCTTTTTGACCCGGTCCGGATCGGCGTTGCGACGGTCAATCTTATTTAAGGCCACGACGATCGGGACATCGGCCGCCCGGGCATGATCAATCGCCTCTTCGGTCTGGGGCATGATGCCCTCATCCGCGGCCACGACCAGGATAACGAGATCGGTAATGTGCGCCCCGCGGGCCCGCATGGAGGTAAAGGCCTCGTGCCCGGGCGTGTCAAGAAAAGTGATCTTGCCCTTTCTTATCGGCACCGAATAGGCCCCGATATGCTGGGTGATCCCGCCATGTTCGCGATCGACGATCTTGCTGCTCCTGATCTTGTCCAAGAGAGACGTCTTACCATGATCGACATGCCCCATCAGGGTGACGACCGGGGCCCGGCTTTTTAACGACGCGGGATCCTCC
>CAZBSU010000079.1:0-8515 GCA_964494745.1 uncultured Planctomycetales bacterium
CAAGACTATTGGCGTGATTAAAGGCCGCGCAGGCACCGCCGCGGGTTATCTCGCGGCCGCGGAAAAGATCCTTTGCCGTGATATGATACTGGATCAGGCTGTCGACGGCCGTCAGAACAGCGGAAACCAGAAAGACACCCAAGACGATCCGGTAATGCTTAGGCTTTGTCATCACCTCAACGAACAAATAAAAAACGGCGAACCATTCGAGGGTCTTCGTAATAAACGCGGTAAAGGTTTCCGCGGGCTGGGGGCTGAATAAACAGGATAGGACACAGACGAACAGAAACACGGCGATCGGCAGATCCAGCACGGTCTCGGCCGGTCTTAAAAATTTGAAAAACCTGATCCACGTCATTTGTCCCTGGCGAGAATCCCGGACGATCAAAAAACCGCGCTTGATAAGCCACAGCACCACCGCCGTGATGACGCAACTCTCCACCACGGCATTGCTAACCGGGATCCAGAAGACAAGGACATAAAGAAAAAAACGGATGGCCGTGTCGATCTTCTTGATGAATTTATCTGTGAATAACATTCTCAAATACCGATGCTCGAGTTATTGCTCCCCAGGAGAGGAACAGCCATAAACATTTAATACGCACCTTTGCCCTTCAAAACGACCGGCACGGTCTGAAGAAGAATATTCCAGTCGAGCCACAAGGACCAGTTGTTGATATACCAGATATCCCAGCGCAAGAGCTTCGTAAACGAGATATCGCTGCGGCCGCGGATCTGCCACAGGCCGGTAATGCCGGGCCGCACTTCCAGCCGTTTGAGCTGGCGCAGGTCCTCTTTTTCGATCTGGCTGATCGGAAAAGGCCGCGGCCCCACCAGGCTCATATCCCCCATCAGCACATTAAATAACTGCGGCAGTTCATCCACGCTGTATCGGCGTAAAAACCGGCCCACCCGGGTCACGCGAGGGTCCTTTTTGATCTTAAATATCGGACCGTCGGCCTCGTTATGATGCTGGATCTCCTCAAGCCGGCGATCCGCATCACGAACCATGCTGCGGAATTTAAGCATATGAAACACCCGCCCGCCGCGGCCGTAACGCCGGCAACGGTAAAACACCGGCCCCCGGCTGTCACATTTCACGGCGAGCGCCAGCAGCAAATAAACCGGACTGAGCAAAATCAGCATGATGAAGCTCACGCAAAAATCAAAAATCCGTTTGCCGGCCTGTTTGCGCAACTGCTGCACGTCGGCGTATTCCAGGACCGGAATAAAACCGATATCGTATTTTAAAAACTCCCCCGACATCAGTTCAAAACCCTGCGGGATGACCCGCACCGCGATGCCCAACTCGCGGGCCTGGCTCAACAAGGCAAAAAAGGCATCGCTGTCATGGTAAATCGTGATGTAGAGATGATGAACAAATTCCCGCGGCGCGATCTTCAAAAAATCGGATATCCGGCCCAGAACCGGCCAACGGTTGCCGGCCGGGCCTTCGCTCTTATAATCATCCAGAAAGCCTATGACCTTGATCCCCAGCGTCGGGCGGGATTCCAGCTCGCGCGCCAGGGCCTCACCGATGCGGCCGGCGCCGACGATCAGGGCATTGAAATTATTAAAGCCGTGTACGACCAGATATTCGACATACAGGCGTTTCAGGACGCGCCAGGCCGAAAACGAGACCATCATAAACACGGCCGACAGGCCGAAGATCGTACGCGGAAAGCCTTCGATCTTGGCCAGATAGATCAACGTGATCGTGGCCAGGGCGGACAGAAAGACCGATTTGACGACCTCCCAGATCTCGATACTTTCAAAAATCTCGCGTTTGGTGTAATACAACTTATGGGCGTGATTGAAAAGGACCGAAATCAGGATCCAAAAAAGAAATGCGAATCGGAACGGGTTGATCTCCCGAAGAAAAATATTCGCGAACGTCATCTCGAACGGCAGGGTTGCCTGGCGCAGGTGAGCCGCCAGCCAGATCGACAGGCAGGCGCAGACCACGTCGATGAGGATATAGGCGAACTTGATAAGATAATTTTTATAGCGTGTCATGGGAATAATGTGTCATCCCCGTTCCTCTTTACGGGAACAACAAAATTTAACCTTTCGAGAAATAACGTCCTTTATCAAGAAGAACACAAACCGCGAGTTGCCGAACAAATAACGTTTCCACAGTCTCCGCGGCTCATGGCATAACCTAAAAAGCCATTCCGTCCCGGTGCGCTGCATCCAGCGTGGGGCCTGGGGCTTTGTCCCGGCCAGGAAATCAAAAGCCGCGCCCACGCCGACCAAAACCGGGGTATTCAGTTTAGCACGATTTTGAGCAATCCAAAAGTCCTGTTTAGGCGACCCCAGCCCAACCCAGAGGATATCCGCATTGCTGGCATTGATCCGCTCCAGATCGCCCTCGAGTTCATCCGATGTCAGTTTACGAAACGGCGGGGCTTGGTGGCCGGCTATTTTAATTTGAGGATAACGGTTACGCAGACGGGTCTCCAGCCGGCGCAATGTCTCTTCAGAGCCTCCGTAGAAATAATGCCGATAGGCTCTTCCCTGCCCGCGGTCGCAGATCAGGGGCATCAGGTCCGGGCCATAGGTGCGGGAGACCTGTTGAAAACCCTGCCGCCTTCCCAGCCAGACAATCGGCATGCCGTCAGGCGTGACCATATCGGCGTTGACGATCACCTTCTTATAAGCCGGATCGTCCCGGCAGGTCATGATTGTGGACACCGGGGCAATGCAGACATACCGTTTGTCGCGGTCTCGGATCCACTGATCGATAACCTGGGAGGCGAGGTCGAGATTGACGGCGGAGATGGGAACATCAAGAATGAAAAATTTTTGCATCATGATTTCTTCGTTGTCATGCCCGTCTGCGCGGGAATGACATTAATTGGATTCCCGGCGTGCCCGGGAGACCAGCGTGGAGGCATAACCCAGCACGACCCAGAAGATCACGGCATTATCGAAACCGACGGTCACGGCATTGGTCCCGAAGTTGATGATCGTAATCGCCAAAATCCCGCCAGTCAAACCCAGCATGACGGGATCAATATTTTTCTCTTCTTTTTGGTGTCTGATCACAGCCATCGCCTCCCGGAAAAAGACGACAAAGATCCAAATAAAGGCCATTAATCCCAGCAAGCCGTTTTCGGCCATGATCTCGGTGTAGGTGTTGTCGGTGTGGATATAATCCCTATTCGAATTCGGGTCATAAATTTCTTTTAAACCCTCAAATGTCGCCAGGCCGGCGCCGGTCACCGGGAAATCCTCGAAAATCTGAAGCGCAGTATAATTCATATTCATTTTAACATGCAAACGCAGAGCCGTTCGTATCCTATTTTGGATACGGGCAGGCGACACAGCAAAAACCAAAATGGTCAATAAAACAAGGCCGAACGCAATCTTCCTGTTTTTGAGGCCGGCCATCATGATCACCACGGCCAGGATCCCGATCCAGACCACGCGCGCGGCATGAAAGAGCATGCAGAAGAATATCGGACCGAGGCCTATCATCCCGGTGATCTTTAAAAGTCGGCCGGATGAAAAAAGTGCCAGACTCGCCAGAAAAGGCACATAAAGACCTGCCATAACCGGCCAATGGATCTCGGCACCGAAAGATGTAAAAAGCCGGCCCGGGTCCAAACGAAAATAATCCCCTACCCCGCCGGCCGCGATCACAAGACTCCCGGCGATAAAAACCAGCGGCAGAAAACGCTTCGTCCGGCGGTCGCGGGCCGCGGCCGCGCCCAGAAAAAAAGCCAAAAAATACCCCAAAAATCTCGAAAAGAATATCTTCTGGCTCTGATAATAATCGACGCTAAAAATGACCGAAAGCTCAATCGCCCAAAAAAACAAGACCATCGGAAAGGTCAGGATATTTTCCGGAAAAAATTCTCGCGGGCGCCGGGACACAAGCAGGACAAGGATCAGGGGGGTATACAGGACCGCGGAAAAATAAAGCAGGATTTTGACGGGCAGATCGAAATAGACCCCCAACAGGATCAGCAGGGCCAGATTGAAGGCGATGATATCATAAACCGCGCGGGAGATGTTTTTGGACATTAAAAGATGAGCTTAACCTGAAAAGTTTAAAGTTTAAAACACGTCCCTGGACGCATGAAGTTCATTGGGTTTATGGCGTTTGTTGAGTCAACCCAACAAACGCAATGAACGCTATAAACTCAATACGCCATTCCCGTGGGATTTGTGACACGTGTCGTGTGTCCCTTCCCTTTCATTTTAACTCAATCGATTTATCTCATCAGCCGTCTTACTCTTCCGCCGCCAAACTGAATTCCTGAGCAGGATGCGGGGCCGGTCGGTGATAATTCGAAACCATGGCCTGCATCTTACGGATGATCGCATCTTCATCCATCAGATGCGCGAACCGCTCCAGTTCCTTGACGTCGCGCCGCAGCCGGAGCTGATCAAACTCCCGGGGTTTGGCGACATAGACCTTGTCGTATTTCGTGGCCTTGTCATTCTCCGCGTCCAGCAGGAGCTCCTCATGCATCTTTTCTCCGGGCCGCAGGCCGATGTATTTGATCTCGATATCCTCATCCACCTCAAGGCCGGATAACGTGATCAGGTTGCGGGCCAGATCCTTGATCCAGATCGGATCGCCCATATCCAGGATAAAGATCTCGCCGCCGCGGCCAATCGACCCGGCCTCGATCACGAGCTGGGCCGCTTCACTGGCGGCCATGAAATAACGTTTGACCTCGGGGTGAGTCACCGTGACCGGCCCGCCCTTTTCGATCTGGTGCTTGAAGATCGGCACGACACTGCCGCTGGAGCCGATCACATTGCCGAAGCGGACCGCGCTGAATTTGGTGCGCGCGGTCTGGGCCTTGGCCTGGATAATCATCTCGGCGATGCGTTTGGACGCGCCCATGACGCTGGTCGGATTCACGGCCTTGTCCGACGATATCATCACGAACCGCTCCACCCCGTAATGCTCGGCCGCGTACATGAAATTACGCGTGCCGATGATATTATTCTTGACCGCCGCGGCCGGATTGGCCTCCATCAACGGCACGTGCTTATGGGCCGCGGAATGGAAAATGATTTGCGGTTTATACTGCGTGAAGGTGTGCTTCAGCAGGCCGATATCTTTGATATCGCCGATAATCGTCTTAAAATGAATAAACGGGTATTTTTCCGCAAGCTCCATTTCTAAAAAATATGTATTATTCTCATTGTGGTCAAAGGCCACGAGCATATACGGGTTGAACTTCACGATCTGCCGGCATAATTCCGAGCCGATCGACCCGCCGGCGCCGGTCACCAAAACGACCTTGTCCTGAATAAAGCTGCGGATATCGTCTTTATTGATCTGCACGCTTTCCCGGCCCAGAAGGTCTTCGGGCTTGACCTCGCGCAGCTGCTGGACCGCGACTTCCCCGGTCAGGATCTGATGCAGACCGGGCACGGTCTTGATCTTGACATCCAGATTCTCACACTCGCCGACAATCCGGCGAACGACCTTGCCGCTGGCAGAAGGAATGGCAATGATAATGACTTCAATCTTATGCGCCTTAACCAAGGTGTTGATATCCCGGGTTGATCCCAGGACCCGCAAACCCTGGATGCTGGCGTTCCTTTTACGGCGGTCATCGTCCACAAAGCCGATCGGATGGGAAAGCCGTTCGCGCTGATGGATCAGTTCCCGCGCGACCATGACCCCGGCCGCCCCGGCGCCGACGATCAAAGACCGTTCCCCGGCCAGCTTGCGCCAACCCTTAAATTTCGATAAGGCCCTGAAAAAGAAGCGCGAGGCTCCGACCAAAAGCAAGCACAATAAATAATCGATGATCAGGACCGACCGGCCTAAACCATTGGTATGTCCAAAGAAAGCCACAGCGATCAATAAAAGCGACCCGGCCGTGACCGCCCGGATCACGCGAATCGCCTCGCTCAGGCTGGCGAAACGGAACGACCATTGATACAAACCGAATGCGGCAAAGACAGCCACCCTCAGGCCCGTGGCCCACAATACAAAATCAAGATAGGCATTGGAATACGGCGGGACCAACTGCCAGTCAAAGCGGATCAGGAAGGCCAGATAAAGCGAGGCGTTGATCAGCAGGATATCGATCAACGCCATGAAATATTTTCGGTTTTTTTGAAATAGATCCAGCATGGGAAGATTATTTTGCTGCTTGTTTTAAAACTTTCTTTAGGTTAGCAACGACGTATTCCATCTTGGATAAACTCAATTTATTATAAAACGGCAAGGCGATCGTCCGGTCCGCCACCGCCTCCGTCACCGGATAATCGCCCCGGCGATAATGATAGGCGCGGCGGTAAAACGGCTGTAGATGGATCGGCGCGAAATAACGGTGGCAACCTATGCCCTTCCGGCGCAATTCCAACAGGATACGCTCGCGGTCATGGCGGGCGAACCCCTTTCGTAGACGAATCACATAAACAAACGGGTTTATTTTATCATCATCGGCGCTAAAGAGCAATTCAATATCCGCGCCGTCCCTGAGAAGCCGGTCATAGGTTTGAGCGACCCGGCGGCGCTTCTGGGACATGCGTTCGATACGTTCAAGCTGGGCGATCCCTAAGGCGCAGTTGATGTCTGAAAGGCGGTAATTATACCCCAACCTGGCGTGCTCCAGCCAGGAGCCGTTCGCATCCCGGCCCTGGTTGCGCAGGCTGCGGCATAAATCAGCCAGCCGCTTATGATCCGTGACAACCATTCCCCCCTCTCCGGTCGTCATCTGCTTGTTCGGGTAAAAAGCGAACGTGGCCGCGTCTCCGAAGGAACCGCATTTCTTGCCCTTGTATTCGGACCC
The DNA here is from genome assembly GCA_964494745.1 of uncultured Planctomycetales bacterium. GTDB lineage: Bacteria > Omnitrophota > Gorgyraeia > Zapsychrales > JANLHA01 > CAZBSU01. The sequence goes on from CAZBSU010000079.1 coordinate 6,771, forward strand.
CACAGCCTCGCAGGAATCTTCAATCACTTTTAATTTATATTTACGGGCGATACGGTTTATCGCTGTCCAGTCCGCGGGCCGGCCGAATACATCCACGGCCAGGATCGCCTTGGTCCGCGGGGTGATCTTTTTCTCTATCTGTTGAGGATCGATATTCAGCGTCCGCGGATCGATGTCGGCAAAGACCGGTTTGGCGCGGACAAACAAGATACAGTTGGCGGAGGCCACAAAGCTGAACGGGGTCGTGATGACCTCATCCCCTGCTTTTATGTCCAAAGCCAGCAGAATCAAATGCAGGGCACTGGTGCCGCTGTTAACGGCTACGGCGTGACGGCGGCCGATGTATTTTGCGAAACGCTGCTCAAATTCCGGCAGCTTCGGCCCCAGGGAAAGCCGCGAACTGTTCAGGACTTTGCTAACAGCCTTTTTCTCTGCCAGAGTTATATCCGGGCTGGAAAGTGGTATCTTCATTTTACAGTATTGATTTGCTTAGAATTGGTTTCAAAACCTCTTATATCGGGCGGTTTTCGGGCTGTGTCCCGCGCGCAGTTCCGCAGCGACCGAAGGGAGCGAGGATGTTTGAACACGGGACATAGCCCGAAAACCGATTCAACAAGGTTTTATTACTGTTTCTAATATTTGTAGCCCCGCAAGCACGAACAGGACCTGGACCCCGCACAGGGCCGCCCAGACCTTGGGCTGGGACCAACCGCGCTTAAGCAAAAGGTCATAGATGTGGTCACGGTCACCGCTAAAGATTGGTTTATTAAAAATTATCCGTCTGATTATCGCAAAAGCCATATCAAAAATCGGGATAAACACAAAAAATATTGGCAGAAAGAAATCAAAATAACCCGGAAAACTTGGAGTAGCCCGAACAGTCATAACCCCCAACAGAAACCCCAGTAAAGAACTGCCCGCATTGCCAATAAATATCCGGGCAGGATAAAAATTATAAGGTAAAACACCCAGCAAACTCAAGGTTAAAATTGACGACATCACAATAAGCAGGGCATCCCCTTTCATAAGCCCAATCATGAAGAACCCGAGACATGCAATTATGGAAAGCCCCACACACAAGCCATCCATCCCATCAATAACGTTAAAGGCATTAATTGCGCCGATAATATAAAAAAGCGTCAGGAGAATATTAAAAAAATTAAAAGGGACAATCTCTAATTTTATACCCGCAGTCACAATAAAAAGAGCAATAACCGCATATATGCCCAGCCGAGCAATTGGATTAATATCTTTTATGTCATCCCAGAATCCGGTAGAAAAAATAAAAAAAGAACATATGATCATATACGAAAAAAACGATATTTCTTGGGGATTAACGCGACCGAGAATGAATAATAATACAAAACTGATTAACAAACATAAAATTATAACTAAGCCTCCACAAAGCGGGATAGGTACATTGTGGATCTTTAAAGAATCCTTTCCGGGCTTATCGATAATTTGATGCCGCGTTGCCAAAGTTCTAGCCAATGGTGTTAATATGAAAGCAAAAATGAAAATCGCGAACCAAAATATCGGATAAATTTCTGTAATATTTAACATTTGATAATTTCTTTCATTTTAATGGTATTATCACCAACGATGACAGCATCCCTTGGAGAATCGAACGCAAGGGTTGGCAGAGTATCATAAGGCCCTAAGACCGTCGCGAGGTATACATCACCCTCAATGACCTCGGAAACGACATGTACCGAGGGCGATTCTCTTTTTTCCCCGTAATATCT
>CAZBSU010000080.1:0-8504 GCA_964494745.1 uncultured Planctomycetales bacterium
CGTCGCAGCTGAGATGGGGGTCAATCTTTGGTCGCATATAATCATAAGATTTCAATAGGTTGGAATTGGCAGTTCATGTTACTATAAATGGGACGGATTTGCAATTATCCCATCCAGGGTTATAATAAAGCCCTCCCGGAGGTCTCGGCCCATGTCTATGGCGCTTTTGTCCATGTTGATCATTTTGATCTTTATGGCCTGGTTGTTGCTGGGCACCCGGAGTTCCTTTTGGGATAAAATCCGGATTGTTTTGTTTATTATTTTTGTTTATGTATGTATCCGATTGATGCAGGGCTGGTCTTTTGAGCAGATCCTGGCCCCGCTTTTGAGGTAAATGTCGAATGCTTACTATCGGTTCCGTCAAAATAGCGAATCCCCTGGCCTTGGCGCCCATGGAAGAAATTACCGATATCCCTTTTCGCGTTTTATGCCGTAAACGCGGCGCAGGTTATGTGGTCACGGAATTCACGAGCAGTGAGGCCTTGATACGAAACGTGCCTAAGGCCTTGCGCAAGATTCGTTTTCTCGATCGGGAACGGCCGGTCGGGGTTCAGATTTTCGGGGCCAATCCGGACGTCATGGCCGAGGCGGCCCGGATTATCGCCCCTTCCCGGCCGGATGTAATCGATATTAACTGCGGCTGCTGGAACAGGAATCACGCCCTGCGCGGTGAAGGCGCCGGTTTGTTGCGGGATCTGGGACGAATGGACAAGGTCATTCGCGCGGTCGTGCGCGCGGTCCATATTCCGGTCACGGTCAAAACCCGTTTGGGCTGGGACGGGCGTGATATTCGGATCTTGGATATTGCGCGTATGGTGGAACAGGCCGGGGCCCAGGCCCTAAGCCTGCATTGCCGCACACGATGCCAAGGTTATAAAGGCCGGGCCGAATGGCCGTGGCTTGCGAAAGTGAAACAGGTTATTTCGATCCCTTTGATCGGTAACGGTGATATCCGAAGCCCACAGGATGTCCGGGCCATGTTATCGACTGGTTGTGACGGCGTTATGATCGGGCGGGCGGCCTTGACAAACCCCTGGATTTTTGAGCAGACCCTGCATTCCTTTCACACCGGGCAACACCTTCCTCCCCCTGCCATTTCTCAACGCATCACGGATTGCATCGAGCATCTTGAACTGGCGGTACGGGTGCGAGGCAAACGAGAAGGCATCGTTCGATTTCGCAAATATTATAACGGTTATTTGCACGGTTTGCCGAATGCCGCAAGATTACGTCTGGAGCTGATGGGCCTGAGCGATCTGCATCAGATCACAGACCGGTTGCAGCGGTTTGTTCAGACTCACTCGCGGGCCCCGGTTCAGGTTGCTTAGAGCCTCATCCTTTGTCGTTTTTTTTCTGAGATTATTTCAGGAATAACCTTGATACGGGTTGGGCCGTGGCCGGTCCGGATCGCTGTAACCGGCAGCGGTAAGTGATCCCGATAACGGGAGTGGTATTGGATCAGTCCTGCGGCCAAAGACAAGATCGTATCATCCGCACGGGGGCCGTTTAGAATCAGGGTAGGGCCGTTCTCATCAACAAAATCCAGGACATAATCTCCTTTGGTGACGTGGTCGAGAAGGCGCTGATTTTCGAACTCGTCCCTCCCCAGGACGGCTTTATGCTCTTTATCCAAGCGGTAGTGGCGTCCCCATCGCAGCATCTTCAGGTCGTTGAGGGTGCGGTAACCATGTTCCAAAAGATCCTGAAGCCGTCGGCTGAAATGCCGGTCGGTCAGGCTGCAGCCCCCGGCCGGCGGGGCGAATCCTTTTGCGTCCCATTGCCGGGCCAGATCGTATTGTTTCTTGCGTGACCGGCCGGAAATGTCGAGGAGGGCCCGGCGGTCGATCATCCCCAGCTCTTCCATAACGGTTGGCGGCAGCCAGGCCGCGCATAATGGCCGCAGCAGGCGTCCTTCCAGGCCGCTGTGTTTTTCGACCAGGCTGAGACTGTTTTTGAGTTGCGACATCGGCCTTTGGCCCAGGACCTCACCGGTAAAGACGAAAGTCGCCTGGATCCGGTGCATGTAGGCCGCGGCCTTTTTCAGCATAAGGATATGACAGTCGATGCAGGGGTTCATCCCGGTCCCGCGACCGAATTGGGGGTGGCGGATCATGCGGATAAATTCATCGCCGAGATATTCTATTTCTAAAGGGATATTCAGCTCTTTGGTCACGGCACGGGCATAATGCAGTTTGTCGCAGCCGAAGGGCAGACAAAAAAAGAGGCCATGGACTTTCCAACCGAGATTCCGGATCAATCGGGCGGCCAGAAAACTATCCAGGCCTCCGGAAATAAGACCGACGGCCTTTGTTGGGGAAGCGTGATCTGATTTTGTCATTGTGCTGAAATGGTATCGGATATGCGCGCGGAATTCAAGTCAAAAGTTTGGATTGATGGGCGAACGGGAATTCCCCGCGGAAAAAAGTTGCCAACCGGGGGGGCGATGTGATAATATAACCCTCTGTTTCAACCCAGAACCTATTTGAGATATGCCAAGAGCGAAGAAAAAAATGAACGGGGCCGAAGTCCTGATCCGCTGTCTGGAGAACCAGGGCGTGGACTATATCTTCGGTCTGCCGGGCGGCGTGGTGATCCCGATTTATGATGCGTTGATGTCGACCAAGATCAAGCTGGTCCTGGTCCGTCATGAGCAGGGCGCCACCCACATGGCCGACGGTTATGCCCGCGTGACCGGAAAGCCCGGAGTGGTGTGCGTGACCAGCGGGCCCGGCGCGACCAACACCGTTACCGGCATCATGACGGCTTATATGGATTCGATCCCGATGGTGATCCTCACCGGGCAGGTCGTGACCGGTTTATTGGGCAAGGATGCCTTCCAGGAAACAGATATCTCCGGCGTGACCATGCCCATTGTCAAGCATAGTTATCTTGTCAAAGACACGAATGATCTGCCCCGCGTCATCAAGGAGGCCTTTCACTTGGCGAATACCGGTCGTCCGGGTCCGGTCCTGGTTGATTTACCGAAAAATATTACCGCCGGCCCGTATACCGGAGGGTCCCTGAACCCGCCCCTCGATTTACCCGGCTATACGGTCCCAGGCAAGGCCCCGTTGCGCCAGATCCGCAAGATGGCGGCCATGTTCAAGGGTTCTAAGAAACCTTTGCTGTTGGTGGGCCATGGGGCGGTCATCTCGCGTGCCCATAAGGAAGTTGCGGCCTTGGCGGAGAAATTGCAGGCCCCGGTTATCAATACCTTGCTCGGCAAGGGGGCCTTCCCCGAGACACACCCTCTTTCCCTAGGCATGGTGGGGATGCACGGGACGGCCTACGCGAACAAGGCCTTGATCAATTGCGATCTGATCCTCTCGATCGGCAGCCGCTGGGACGACCGCATCAACGCCAATAATGAGGAATTCTGCATCGGGGCGAAGAAATTGCATATCGATATCGATCCGGCTGAGATCAACAAGATCGTGAGGACTGATTTCAGCGTCGTCGGCGACATCAAACAGGTGTTGCAGGATTTGATCAAACACGTTAAGCCCCTGGACACCGCCACCTGGATCAAGGAGGTCGATTATTTCAAGCAGGAGTTTCCGCTTAAATACAATAACGAACGCGGCCTGGCGGCCCAATACGTGATCGACGAGATATACAGGCAGAGTAAAGGCAAGGCCGTTGTTATCACGGATGTGGGGCAGCATCAGATGTGGGCGGCGCAGTTTTATAAATGCGATCAACCCGACCAATGGCTTTCCTCCGGGGGCTCCGGGACCATGGGATACGGTTTCCCGGCCGCGATCGGCGCCCAGTTCGGCAAGCCGCGGGATCTCGTTGTTGCGATCGTCGGCGACGGCGGGTTTCAGATGACGATGTCCGAATTGGCCACCGCCGCGATCAATAAACTGCCGTTAAAGATCATATTGATCGAGAATAAATTTCTGGGCATGGTCCGTCAATGGCAGGAACTGTTTTTCGATAACCGTTTATCCGGTGTCGAACTGGAAGGGAGCCCGGACTTCGTGAAGTTGGCCGAGGCCTACGGGATCAAGGGCTTTCGGGTCAGCAAACCCGAACAGGTCCCTGGGGTTATCCGGCAGGCGTTGAAATACCGCCGAGGCCCCTGCCTGATCGTCGCGGAAGTGAACCGGGTCGGGAACGTCTTCCCGATGGTGCCGGCCGGCAAGTCGGCCTATCATATGATCATCGAACCGCCGAAAAACGTTTCGGGATAAGAATCATGAATGCCAAGAATTCAGCCCCCAAAAAAGATATTCACACCATCAGCATGCTCGTAGCCAACAAGCCCGGTGTGCTGGTGCGGATCGCGCATGTCTTTGCGCGGCGGGGTTACAATATCGATTCGCTCGTCGTCTCCCCCTCGTTCAATCCCCTGTTCTCGCGCATGACCATAACCGCGACCGGGAATCCCGAGACCCTGGACCAGATCATCAAACAGGTCAACAAGATCGTGGACGTGATCCACGCTTATGAACACACTGGCGAGGATACCGTTCACACAGAGCTGGCCTTGTTCAAGGTCAAATGCACGCCCACCAACAAACCGATCGTCCTGAAATTGCTCAAACGCTATCGCGCCCATGTTTTGGATGCTTCCGGGCAGATCATGATTATCGAGCAGACCGGCTTAACCCGGCAGATCGATGAATTGGAAGCCCATTTCAAGCGTTACGGGATTATCGAACTTGTGCGCACCGGGAAGGTCGTCATGGCCAAGGGCACGGAAGAAACGTGATCTTGCTCCCCCCGATCCATTCTTAGTCATATCTACGTCAACCACCCGACAGAAAAAACAAGCCCATACACCAAGAGCAGCTGAATGATGTTGCCAATGGCCTGATTGAAGCGTTGTTGATCGTTGCAGGTCAAGACGGTATGGATGAGAGGTATGGCGGGAAAAAGGATCAGGCCGGCGAACAGGATACCGATATGATCCTGAATAAGGACGAAGATGAGCACCGGAACGCAGGCAACGGCTATCATGGCCGATAAGAATTCATACACGCCGAACCGGCGTCCGAAGCGCACGACAAGGGTGTTTTTGTCCTGGCGTTTGTCGTTCTCATAATCACGTATATTATTAACCGTTAAGACGCAAACCGCGAAAAGCCCCGGCCCCAGGCCGGCCAGACAAACCGCGGCATTGATTTCAAGCGATTGGACGAAATACGTTCCCGCCAGGGCCACCGGTCCGAAAAAGATCAGCACAAAAAGATCGCCGTAACCGCCTAAATAAGCCAGGGGCATATTCCCGGCGGTATAAAAAATACCGGCCAGGACCGATAGGACCGCGATCGTTAGAATCGGCCAGCCAGCGCGGTCGATGAGATAAACGGCCGCGGGGATCAACAACAGGAAAGCCACCACCGCTCCCCATCCGATGGCCCGGGTCGACACCGTACCCACAGCATGCCCTCGCATCGGATCCAAATCCCCGATTTGATCCGTCCCACGTAACATATCATAGTAATCGTTGGTGAGGTTGGCCCCGGCATGGATCATGATCCCGCCGAACAGGGCGATCAGGGCTGTGGGCAGGTGGGCAATCCCGTCGGCCATGGCCAGGGCCGTGCCCATGACAACGGGTATCGCGGTCATGATGAGGGATGCCGACCGGGTGGCCATCAGACACGTTTTGATTTTCGGGATCAACGGGGACATCTTGACGGCGATGGGTTTTTAGTGTTGCTGGGCCAGATAGCGTTCGGCATCGATCGCGGCCATGCAGCCCGAGCCGGCCGCGGTGACGGCCTGACGGTAATCTTTGTCCTGGACATCCCCGCAGGCGAACACGGCCTCGACTTGGGTCCGGGATGTTCCGGGATCGGTCAGGATGTATCCGCTGTCGTCAAGCGGGATTTGTCCGTCCAAAAAGGCGGTGTTCGGCACGTGACCGACGGCGTAAAATAATCCGCTGACCGAAAGCTCGCGTTTTTTCTTGGTTTTGACGTTCTCGAGTTCAATGCCCGTGAGCATCTCGTCGCCGAGGGCGCGGGTGACCACGGAATTCCAGACGACCTCGATCTTTTTATTGGCCAAGAGCCGTTCCTGCATGACTTGGGAGGCACGTAATTGATCGCGCCGGTGGATCACGAAGACATGGCTGGCATATTTGCTGAGGTAATCGGCCTCCTCTACGGCCGAGTCCCCCCCGCCTATGACGGCCAGGGGTTTATCCCGGAACATCGGTAAAGCCCCGTCACAAACCGCACAGGCAGAGATACCGCGCTGCCATAATTGGTCTTCCCCGGGCAGGCCCAGACGTTTGGCAAATGCGCCGGTGGCGACAATGATCATCCGGGTTTCATAGGCCTGATCATTGATGAAGACACGATAGGGTTTTTGTTTGACGTCGACCTTGGTGACCGTTTTGGTTTCCAGCCTTGCGCCGCAGTTGAGGGCCTGCTGGCGCATGCGCTGCATGAGCTCAAGACCCGAGATCGGGTCCGGGAACCCCGGAAAATTTTCGACGTGGGTCGTCGTGGTCAACTGTCCGCCGGCGGCGATGCCGCCGGCCATCATCCCTTCAAAGACAAGCGGTTCCAGGCGGGCCCGGGCGCTGTAGATCGCGGCCGTATAGGCCGCCGGACCCGAGCCGATAATAATGACGTTTTTCATTCAGCACCTTTCGGTTTATTCCTTTAAAGAAGGATGCAGGTCCGCGGGGGTTTTCAGGTGGATACCCTGCTCTTCTTCATTGTTTTTTTTGCGGGTTTCCAGAGCCAAAATATCATCCAGATTGCGGTCGCTGCGAATGGCCAGTCCGGCATCCTTGATCAGCTGTAAGGTCCGTGCGCGCGATGAGCCGCGCACGTTCAGATACCCGGCCAGAAAAAGAGAATTGGCCGCCATGAGGCCCAGGATTTCCAGATCGCGCAGGTACAGCTCCCGGCCAGCCGCCATGCGGATTTCCGCCGCGGGATTGATAAACCGGAACAGGCATATGATCCGCAAACAGTATTCCGGGGTCAGATGGTCGGGCGGAACCATGTCCGTACCTTTGATTGGAATCAGAAAGTTGATCGGAATGGAAGCGGCCCCGACGTCTTTGAGTTGGCGGGCCAGCATGATAATATCCTCCGCCGTTTCCCCGAGTCCGGCAATGATACCGGAACAGATCTCCAGCCCGGCCTGGCGGGCAGCGCGAATCGTGTTAAGTCTGTCCTGGAAGGTGTGCGTGGAGCAGATCTTGGAATAATGCCGTTGGGAGGTGTTAAGGTTATGGTTCAGGCGGTCCAACCCGGCCTGCTTGAGAACGCGGGCCTGCTCGTAAGAAAGAACACCCGGCGAGACACAGACCTGCATCGGGAAACGGGTCTTCATTCCCCGCACCAGGTCTGCCAGATGTTTGATCCTATCGGTCGAAGGGCGATAGCCCGAAAAGACCAGGCAATGCCGAAAGGCTCCGGCACGGTAAGCCTGTTCGGCTTCGGCCATGATCTCGGCATCCGATTTCATCGGATATGTTTCGATCTCGGCCTCGGAGGCGTGAGACTGGGCGCAATATCGGCAGTCCTGCGAACACTGGCCGTTTTGGACATTGTCGATGATGTGGACCGTGACATCCTTGCCCCAGAAATGGCGGCGGACCCGGTAAGCAGAATAGATAAGGCTGAATAAGTCAATCTTCGGATCGTTTAAGATAATCCGGGCGGTCGTGTCGTCCAAGGCGCGGCCGGCCAAGGCGTCGGCGGCAAGCTTTTCATAGAAAGACTCGGGATAATGTTCAGACGTCCGGTTGCTCATGAGACGTTTGCTCCAATTCCTGGTTGATCTTCATCGGACAGAAGGCCGGCCCGCACATCGAGCAATAACGGCTTTGCTGTTCGTTTTTCTGAAGGGTTTCGCTGCGAAAATCGCGCGCCCGTTGCGGCTCCAGACTCAAATGGTATTGGTCCTCCCACCGGAATTCGAACCGGGCGCGGGACATCGCGTCGTCCCAGGCCTTGGCCTCCGGGTGCCCTTTGGCCAGATCGGCCGCGTGCGCCGCGATTTTATGCGCGATAATGCCTTCTTTCACGTCCTGCCGGTCCGGCAGCCCCAAATGCTCTTTAGGCGTGACGTAGCATAACAAGGCGGTCCCCATGCTTGCGATCAGGGACCCTCCGATGGCGGAGGCAATATGATCATAGCCGCTGGCGATATCGGTGACGAGCGGTCCCAGGGTATAAAACGGAGCGTCATGGCACAAGGCGCGCTGTTTGTCCATGTTCTCACGGATCAGATGGATCGGGACATGCCCCGGCCCTTCAATCATGGTCTGGACATCATGCTGCCAGGCCACGCGGGTCAGCTCGCCTAAGGTTTTCAGTTCCGCGAACTGCGCGGCGTCATTGGCATCGCTGATGCTTCCGGGCCGTAACCCGTCCCCAAGAGAGAAACAGATGTCATACTGTTTCATGATCTCGCAGATATCTTCAAAGTGGGTGAACAAAAAGTTTTCTTGACGGTGTGTCGTGCACCATTTGGCCATGATGGCCCCGCCGCGGGACACGATCCCGGTCCGGCGGCTGTGGGTCAGC
>CAZBSU010000081.1:0-8474 GCA_964494745.1 uncultured Planctomycetales bacterium
TATGCGATCAACGCGATCACGGACCTGGGGCTGCCTTCCCCGGCGCGCCTGCCGTTCTGCATCAAGGTCCTGCTTGAAAACCTGCTGCGCCATTTCGATGAGAGGGTGATCACCCTCGAATCCCTGCGCCAGCTGGTTCAAAAAGACAAGACCGTCGGCATGGAGATCGCTTTTCATCCGGCCCGGGTCATCCTGCAGGATTTCACCGGCGTGCCTTGCCTGGTGGACCTGGCGGCCATGCGCACGGCCGTCAAAAGGCTGGGCGGCGACCCGCGCCAGATCAACCCCCGGGTCCCGTGTCATTTGATCGTTGATCATTCGGTGCAAGTGGATGATTACGGTCACGACCGGGCCTTTGACACGAATATCGCAAAAGAATTCGAGCGCAACCAAGAGCGTTACACCTTTCTGAAATGGGGTCAAAAGGCCTTGGATCATTTTACGGTCGTGCCTCCGGGCACCGGGATTATTCATCAGATCAATCTCGAGTATCTGGCCCAAGGGGTCATGACCCAACCCCGGGATGGCGGCATCCTGGTCTATCCCGACAGCTTGGTCGGCACCGACAGCCATACAACGATGATCAACGGGCTGGGTATCGTCGGATGGGGAGTGGGAGGCATCGAGGCCGAAGCCGTGATGCTGGGCGAACCGATCTCCATGCTCCTGCCGGATGTGATCGGTGTCCGTCTGAAAGGACAATTGCCGCCCTTTGTCACGGCCACGGATCTGGTTTTGACCCTGACCGAGCGGCTGCGCGCAAAAGGCGTGGTCGGCAAATTTATCGAATTCTTTGGCCCCGGATTGAAATCCTTGAACCTGCCGGACCGCGCGGTCCTGGCGAATATGACCCCGGAATACGGGGCCACCATGAGTTTTTGTCCGGTGGACCTTGAAACAATGGACTATTACCGCCTCACCGGCCGGCCGGCTGAACAGGTTGACCTGATCGAACGCTATCTTCGGGCCCAGGGCATGTTTTATGAGGAACAGAGCGAGGTGCCAGACTATACCGATATCATTGAAATAGATCTCGGTAAGATCCAGAAATGCCTGGCCGGACCGCGCCGTCCCCAGGACCGTATCCCTCTGGAAAAAATGCCGTCCTCTTTTAGCGCCACGCTCAAGAAGCCGGTTGAGCAGGGCGGATGGGGCATCAAGGATGATCAGTTGCGCGCCGTTGAACTTGCCGACGGCACCCATTTGCAACACGGATCCGTTGCGATCGCGGCCATAACCAGTTGCACCAATACCTCAAACCCGGCCTTGATGATCGGGGCTGGATTACTGGCCCGCCATGCCACCGAGCGCGGTCTAAAAGTCCCGTCCTTTGTCAAGACCAGTTTCGCCCCTGGTTCGCAGGCCGTCAAAGAATATCTCGAACAGGCCGGGCTCATGGCCCCGCTGCGATCTTTGGGATTTCATATCGTGGGTTACGGTTGCATGACATGCATCGGCAACAGCGGTCCGCTCAAACCCGAAGTGGCCGAAGCCGTGGCCAATTACGGATTGATCGCGGCCAGCGTCTTAAGCGGAAACCGCAATTTTGAGGGCCGCATCCATCCCTTGGTCAAGGCCAACTTTTTGGCCAGCCCGCTGCTTGTCATCGCTTATGCCCTGGCTGGGAATATAAACCTTGATTTAAGTCGCGACCCTATTGGAAAAGATGCCTCAGGCCAACCGGTCACGCTTAAGGATATCTGGCCCAAACCGGATGAGGTGAACGCCGTTATAGCGCAAACCATCAAACCCGAGATCTTTACCGGGCGCTACCAAGACGCCTTATCCGGCAACCCGAATTGGGACTCGCTGAAAGCGCCGGCATCAGACCTGTTCACCTGGGATCCCAAGAGCACTTATCTCCAGGAACCGCCGTTCTTTGAATATCTGCGCCCGGCACCCGACCCCATCCAGCCGGTCCGCCAGGCCCGGGTCCTGGTCCTGGCCGGGGACTCGGTGACCACGGACCACATCTCCCCGGCAGGGGCGATCCCGCCGGAAAGCCCGGCCGGACGGTATTTAAAACAACAGGGTATCCGGATAGAAGACTTTAACAGTTACGGCTCCCGCCGAGGCAATGACCGGGTCATGACCCGCGGCACATTCGCCAATATCCGGATGCGCAATCTCCTGACCCCGGACAAAGAAGGCTCCTGGACCGTCTATTTCCCGGATGACAGCGTTATGGACATTCACGCCGCCGCGCAGTTGTACCTCAGGGACAAAACCCCGCTCGTGGTCCTGGCCGGCAAGGAATACGGGACCGGCTCCAGCCGCGACTGGGCGGCCAAGGGTACGGCTTTACTGGGGATCAAGATCGTCTTGGCCGAAAGTTTTGAACGCATCCACCGCAGCAATCTCATCGGCATGGGGGTTCTGCCGCTGCAGTTTACCGGCCGGGATTCGGTGACGAAATTGGGATTAAAAGGAAACGAGCGCTTTGATTTTTCCGAACTGAATGATAAGATAAAACCCGGGCAGAAGATAAAGGTTCAAGCCACGGCCCCGAACGATTCCCGAAAGGAATTCGAGGTTCTCTGCCGGCTGGACACCCGGGTTGAGGTCGAATATTTCCGTCACGGCGGCATCTTGCCGTTCTTGCTGCGAAAAATGATCTCATGAACGGCAAAAATGTGGCGCAGATGTAAGCATTATTTCCGGCAAAAAATTCTGCTGGCTTTAGAAAGAATAAAATGATGAATGAAACGATGTATGCCAAAATCTGGAACGCCCATCTGGTCAAACCCAGCCAGAATGACACGGCCCTGATTTATGTGGACCGTCACCTTGTTCATGAGGTCACCAGTCCGCAGGCCTTCGAGGCCCTGAGATCATCCGGCCGAACGGTGCGCTGTCCGGCTAAGACATTCGCGACCATGGACCACAATGTTCCGACCCGGACCAAGGACATCTCGCAGGTTAATGAGATATCCCGGTTGCAGATGGAGACCTTGGACCGCAACTGCAAAGAATTTGCGGTCGCCTGCTACGGGTTTACGGATCCCCGACAAGGGGTGATCCATATTATCAGCCCCGAGTTGGGATTGACCCAGCCCGGCATGGTCATTGTCTGCGGGGACTCCCATACCGCAACACACGGCGCCTTCGGGGCCCTGGCTTTTGGCATCGGGACCTCCGAGGTGGAACATGTCCTGGCCACCCAGACCCTGCAGCAAAATCCTTCGCCGACCATGCATATCATCGTCGACGGGAAAACCGCCCCGGGTGTCTCGGCCAAAGATATCATCCTGGCGGTTATCGGCCGGATCGGAACGGCCGGGGCCACAGGACACGTGATCGAATACGGCGGCAGCGCCATCCGCGGCCTGAGCATGGAAGGCCGCATGACGGTCTGCAACATGAGCATCGAGGCCGGCGCCCGGGCCGGGATGATCGCCCCGGACCAAACCACTTTTGATTACCTTAAGGGCCGGCCTTTTGCTCCGCAGGGTGAAGATTGGGCCAAAGCTGTGGCTTACTGGAAAACCCTGCCGAGTGATCCCGGGGCAACCTTTGATCAAACCCATACCTTTGAGGCTGAGGCAATCCAACCCCAGGTCACCTGGGGAACAAGCCCGGGACAGGTGGCCGCGATTAACGAAACCGTGCCTGATCCCCAAGACTTTCGTGACCCGGTCCAACGCAGCGCCTGCGAAAAGGCCTTAACATATATGGATCTCAAACCCGGCACCCCACTGACATCCATCAAACTGGACACGGTCTTTATCGGCTCGTGTACCAACGGACGGATCGAGGATCTGCGCGCGGCGGCGGAGATCCTCAAAGGGAACAAGATCGCTGACGGGATCCTGGGCCTGGTTGTCCCAGGGTCCGAGGCCGTCAAACGTCAGGCCGAGGAAGAGGGGCTGGACATTATTTTTAAAAAGGCCGGATGTGAATGGCGTTATGCCGGTTGTTCAATGTGCCTGGCCATGAATGATGATAAACTGCAACCCGGACAACGCTGCGCGTCAACCAGCAACCGTAACTTTGAGGGCCGTCAGGGCGCGGGCAGCCGCACGCACTTGATGAGCCCGCAAATGGCGGCCGCATCCGCGATCGAAGGCCGGATCGCGGATGTGCGGAAATATTTAAACCCGGCCTAAAACTTTTCGTTCAGGGCCGACAATGGCTTAGGCCTTTGATTCAACACTTCATACACCGTTAAAAAATATCATGGACCCTTTACGTCAGCATACCGGAATCGTCGTGCCTCTGGACCGGGCGAATGTGGATACGGATGCCATCATCCCCAAACAGTTTTTGCGGCGGATCGAGCGCAGCGGATTCGGGCGGCATCTGTTTCACGAATGGCGTTTTGTGGATGAGGAAGGGCAAAAAGAGAATCCGGATTTTATTCTCAACCAGGAGCCTTACCGGCAGGCCAGTATTTTGTTGGCGCGCGAAAACTTCGGCTGCGGTTCAAGCCGCGAGCACGCGCCCTGGGCCCTGGCGGATTTTGGTTTCCGGGTCATTCTGGCCCCGTCTTTTGCAGACATCTTTTATAACAATTCCCTGAAAAACGGGATCCTCCTGATCCGCCTGGGCCGGTCGGTCATTGACGACCTTTTCACGCAGATGACGGCCCGACCCGGGGCATCCCTAAGCGTCGATCTGGACCGGCAAATCGTGACCGATCCGGCCGGTCGGAAATACTCGTTCGATATTCATCCGTTTGCCCGGCATTGTCTGCTGAACGGTTTGGATCAGATTGACTGGACCTTGCAATTCGAGGATAAAATCTCGGCCTTCGAGGAAAATATCCACAAGACAAAACCCTGGTTGGGCTGATCATTTCAACCGGGTCCTCTAAGGCGTTTACCCAATAAAGGAGCCACTTATGGCCGCGAACACTTTCGGAAGAATCTTTCAAGTCACCACCTTTGGGGAGAGCCACGGCTCGGCCTTGGGTGTCGTTGTCGACGGCGCCCCGCCGAAAATTCCGATCGCTGAAAAAGATATTCAAGTTGAACTTGACCGCCGGCGGCCCGGTCAAAGCCCTCTGACGACCCAGCGGCACGAGGGGGATACGGTCGAAATCCTCTCCGGCATCTTCGAGGGACAGACAACCGGAACACCGCTGGCCATGTTGATCCGCAACCAGGATCATAAAAGCGAAGACTATGATCGCCTCAAAGATATCTTTCGGCCGGGACACGCGGATTTCACTTACCTGAAAAAATACGGTATTCGCGACCACCGGGGCGGCGGCAGGTCTTCCGGCCGCGAGACCGCAGCACGGGTCGCCGCCGGCGCCGTTGCCAAGAAAATACTCAAATCTTCCGGCATCCGTATTTATGCCTATACCCTGGCCATCGGGTCGGTTAGGGCCCGCCAGGTCGACCTGTCCGTGATCGAACGCAATCCGCTGCGGTCGCCGGACATGGACGCTGCCGAAAAAATGCGCCTGGAACTGGAGCGGGTCCGGGATGAAAAGGACTCCATCGGCGGTCTTATCGAAGGCCTCGTCAAAGGGGTCCCGGCCGGGCTGGGGGAGCCTGTTTTCGATAAACTGCAGGCCCAGATCGCACAGGCCCTTTTATCGATCGGAGGGGTGCATGGCATCGAATTCGGGGCGGGATTCAAAGCGGCCGAGATGCGCGGTTCCCAGCATAATGACCGTTTTAAGGCCGTCCATGGACAGATCGAAACGCAAACCAATCATTGCGGCGGGATCCTAGGCGGCATCTCAACTGGAGGGGATATCCTCCTGAGGCTGGCCGTCAAACCGACATCATCCATTGCCATCCCGCAAGAGACCGTGACCGTTGACGGCGAAAAGGCCCAGACCGAGATCAAAGGCCGGCATGACCCCTGTCTTTGTCCGCGTATCGTTCCGGTGGTCGAGGCCATGCTGGCGATCTGCCTTACAGATGCCCTGCTCATCCAACAAACGCGTCACCTTAATAAAAAACCATAATTATCTATGATTCCGGTCATCAAACCCCAGGTCGTTCTTGTCACCGGCTGTTCCAGCGGGTTTGGTCTCTTGACCTGCGCCCACCTCGCGTCCAAAGGGCATCATGTTGTCGCCAGCATGCGGGATCTCAGAAAAAGCCCGGCCCTCATGCACGCCGTCAAAGAAAAGGGAGGTATCGTTGATCTTCTGCGGCTTGATGTCACCAACCCAAAATCGGTCACGGAAACTATACGTGCGGTCGGCGACAAGTACGGCCACATCGATGTCCTGGTCAATAATGCCGGGTTCGGATTAGGCGGTTTTTTTGAGGACCTGACGGACGCGGAAATCCGCCAGCAGATGGAGACAAATTTCTTCGGAGTGCTCAGCGTGACCCGTGAGGCCGTTAAACTCATGCGGCCGCAGCGCAGGGGCAAGATCATCAACGTCTCGAGCCTGGCCGGATTGACGGCCTCCCCGTGTTTCAGCGCTTATAACGCCAGCAAATTCGCCTTGGAAGGTTTTTCGGAAAGCCTGCGGTATGAACTCAAATTCTTCGGCATCCAGGTCATCCTGGTCGAACCGGGTTTATACCGGACGCGCATTTTTTATGAAAACGCCCGTTACGCCAGCCGTTTTCACGACCCGGACAGCCCGTATTATTCTTTATCAACCTATCTCGAGAAACGAACCCGTCAAAATGTCGACGCCTGCGGCAAAGACCCGAACGATATCGCGCACCTGATCGAAAGAATCATGCTCGATCCCCGCCCGTCATTCCGGAATTTCCCCGACTGGCAAAGCCGTCTGATGTATTATCTCCGCCGGGTCTTACCTTTCCGGCTTTACAGCAGTCTGATCGAGGCCGGAATCTTCCACGGGATGGAGTCCCGCCCTTAAAAGATCACATCCCCATCGCCTGGATAAAATCCCGCTCGCTTCTGAATTGCAGGTAAGGATTGACTTGTTTCAGCTCGTCCAGGGTCATATCCGGGGCGGGGCCGTAACGATGACCGGGATAAACGCGCGTCGTGCCGGGTAGGGAGAGGATAATATCATAAAGCGAATGGTATAAGGCCCGGGCATCCCCGCCCGGGAGATCACACCGGCCGCAACCGCGGATGAACAATGTATCCCCGGTCAATAAGACCGGATCGCAGAGATAACATTGCGAACCGGGCGAATGCCCCGGCGTGGGCAGACAGGTAATCTCAAGGCGGCCGACGGCAATATTCTGGCCGGGCACGGTGCGGCGCAGATCCCGGCAGGTCGGGGTAAGCAAATCCGGCTCATCCCGGGAAAGATAAACCGGGACCGGATACGCGGCCTGTAACTCCGAGACGCCTTCCGTATGATCCGGGTGGCCATGGGTTAACAGGATGCAGGCGATCTGCCAATCATCACGGCGGGCTTCCGCGACGATCGTCCCAACATCCCAGGCTGGGTCCACGACCGCGGCCTGGCGCGAAACCGGATCGCCCACCAGATAGATATAATTCTGCATCGGCCCGATTTCAAGTTGTTTGATACGGCAGGTCTTGGATGGATTCATCGTTTTTTGTTTAAAGGTAAACTGGCGGCCGAAAAAGGGCTCGAGAACGTCTAATCTTCTTGACACCGCCGAATCAATTCCTATAATGATACCATGTTTTAGGCGGATACCAAATTTTTTCCATTTCATTCTTTCCCCAAAAAACATAAACCATGAAACAATTGCATAAAGATAACTTTTCTAATCCTCAAACTCAAAAAATTTACCGACATGGGGAGGTTCATCCTTCCATTCGGGTGCCTTTTAAAGAGGTGCATCCGGTCGGATCAACGCCGCAGGCCTCAGGACTAAAACCGATCAGGCTTTACGATACCTCCGGGCCGTATACCGATCCAGCGGTTGCGATCGATCTCAATCAGGGGCTCCCGTCATGCCGCGGGGAATGGATCCAAAACCGTGACGATACCGTGCCGGATGAAAATCCTTACCCCACCTCAAAGGCCTCAACGGAAATCGACTTTCCGGTGACGCGCACGCCGCGCCGAGCCAAAAACGGCCGGAACGTGACCCAAATGCATTATGCCCGCAAAGGGATCATCACCGCAGAGATGGAATTCGCGGCCATCCGGGAGGGATGCGATCCGGAAACCGTTCGCGCGGAGATCGCCGCCGGCCGGGCCATTATCCCGGTCAATATCAATCATCCCGAAAGCGAGCCCATGATCATCGGCCGGCGTTTTCTGGTCAAGGTCAACGCCAATATCGGCAACTCCGTTGTCAGATCCAGCATCACCGAAGAGGTTCAAAAGATGCTTTGGGCAACGCACTGGGGCGGGGATACGGTCATGGACCTGTCAACGGGTCCCTGCATCCACCAAACCCGTGAATGGATCCTGCGCAACGCGCCGATCCCGGTCGGGACCGTACCCATTTATCAGGCGGTCGAAAAAGTCGGCGGCAGGCCGGAAGCATTGACCTGGAATATCTATCGTGAGACCCTGATCGAACAGGCCCGCCAGGGTGTGGATTATTTCACGATCCACGCCGGTGTGCGTCGGGAATTTATCCCGCTGACCCACAGCC
>CAZBSU010000082.1:0-8457 GCA_964494745.1 uncultured Planctomycetales bacterium
CCCTTGGCGTATAACCGGGACATGCAGCTGGATAAGGAACCGCTGTTCGATTCTTTTGAGATTATGAAAAAAGAACTGGCCGTCCTGGCCGCCTTGATGGCCCATATCAAATTCAAAGAAAAAAATATCAAAAAACAACTCGATGACGAATCCCTGTATGCCACGGATCTGGCCGATTATCTGGTCCAAAACAGCGTGCCTTTCAAGCAAGCGCACGGCATCATCGGCAGACTTATCCAGTATAAATACAAAGGGGGCAAGGAAACCCAGCTGCGGGATCTGGATGATGCCGTTTTGAAAAAATTCCACCCGCTGCTGAATGCAAAAATATTAACAAAGATCATGAATCCCAAGACCTCGGTGCGGGCCAAAAAATCCCTGCGCCGCATCCGGGGCAAAACCCGTTATGCATGATTTCTCGTTCAAAAACGGCGTGCTGACCTGCGAAAAAGTTTCCGTCCCGGCGATCGCTCGTCAGGTCGGCACCCCG
This sequence comes from uncultured Planctomycetales bacterium, assembly GCA_964494745.1. Taxonomy (GTDB): domain Bacteria; phylum Omnitrophota; class Gorgyraeia; order Zapsychrales; family JANLHA01; genus CAZBSU01. Next base: position 491 of record CAZBSU010000082.1, read on the forward strand.
TTCTATCTTTACAGCTATAAGACCCTGATCGATCATTTCACGAAGATTCAAAAGGCCTTTGAACCGATTGATCCACTGGTCTGTTTTGCCATGAAATCCAACGACAACCTTTCGGTGATCAAGGCCCTGGGGGATGTCGGCGCAGGCTGTGACGTGGTCTCTGGGGGAGAGCTGAAAAAAGCGCTCAAGGCCGGAATCAGCCCTCGCAAGATGGTTTTTGCCTCTGTCGGGAAGACCGAAGAAGAAATCGTGGCCGCGATCAAGGCCGGGATCCTGCTTTTCAACGTGGAATCAACCGCCGAGCTGGATGAGATCAACCGCCTCGCCGGTAAGATGAACCGGCGGGTCGGCATCGCCCTGCGTCTCAATCCGGACGTCGAGGCCGCCACGCATGAAGCCATCACCACCGGCACCCTGAAGAACAAATTCGGGATCGATCTTGCCTCAACGCGAAAGCTGCTGAAAAAACAAAACCATTACCCGAATCTGGTCATGAAAGGACTGCATATCCATATCGGTTCCCAAATCGTCAAAAGCGAACCGTTCGTGCGGGCGATCAAAAAGGTCCTCGGTTTTATCCAAAGGCTGCGGGCGGAAGGTATCCACATCGAATATTTCGATATCGGGGGAGGGATGGGGATTATCTATAAGAACGAACGCCCCCAGACCGCTCATGCTTTTGCCCGGGCCGTCATGGCAGATCTAAAGAGAAGCGGATTAAAGATCATTATGGAACCGGGACGGTTCATTTCCGGCAACGCGGGCATATTCGTGACCAAGGTCCTGTATTTCAAGGATAACGGGTTTAAGAAATTCCTGATCGTGGACGGGGGGATGAATGATTTGATCCGGCCGTCGTTGTACCAGGCCTATCATGAGATCGTGCCGGTTGTCCGGTCTCGGTCGCCCAAGGTCAAGGTTGATATCGTGGGCCCGATTTGCGAAAGCGGGGATTTTTTCGGCAAAGACCGCCGTTTGCCGCGTATGCAAAGAGGCGATCTCCTCGCGGTCATGAGCGCTGGGGCTTACGGCTATGTCATGGCCAGCAATTATAATGTCCGTTGCCGGGCGCCTGAGGTCATGGTGAAAGGCAACCGATTTTGCATTGTCAAACAAAGAGAAACATTCAGGGATCTCATCCGCAACGAACCCATTGCTGATTTCCTGAAAAAATAATTCCCCATGAAAACACTCTCCTTTGTTAAGATGTCCGGCGCCGGGAATGATTTCGTCATTATCGAGCCCGCGGCCAGACGGGATGTTCGCACCCTTGCGCAGCGGATCTGCCACCGCACTTCAGGGATCGGCGCCGACGGCCTGATCTTGCTGGGAAATTCAAAACGGGCGGACTTCCGGATGCGCATCATTAATGCGGACGGGACCGAGGCCGAGATGTGCGGAAACGGGGTGCGTTGTTTGGCCTCGTATATCCGCCGCTATAAAAAAATCCGCAAAAAACACATCGCCATCGATACCAAGGCCGGGATCATCCTGACCCAGACCACGCCAAGCGGGGCACGTGTCCGTTTAAGCCAACCCAAAGATTTAAAGACAAATTTGCCCTTGAACCTGAATGGCGGGTCCCTGCATATTCATTACATTGACACCGGGGTCCCTCATGTCGTCATCTTTGTGGATAACCTCAAGGGGCTGGATGTTAAAACCATCGGTCGCCCCATCCGTTTCCATAAAAAATTCACTCCGCGCGGGGCCAATGTCAATTTCGTAGAACAGCATGGGCCGGGTCAGATTGCGGTACGCACCTACGAACGGGGCGTCGAAAACGAAACCCTGGCCTGCGGTACCGGCAGTGCGGCCGCGGCTCTGATCACTCACATGCTCGCGGCGCCGCATAAGGACACCCAAAAGGATGTCTGCATCCATGTCCACACCGCAGGGGGCGACATCCTGAAAATCCGTTTTGATTCTATCGGCGGCTGTTTCAAGAATGTCTGGCTGGAAGGTCATACCCGTTTGATCGCCGAGGGACGGTATTTTCTAAAATCCTAATCGAATCAGGTGAAAAAGAATAATTACAGAAATGAAGGAGACCCAAATGTTCCGTGGATCCATTGTGGCGATCGTGACCCCTTTTAAAAAAGGCAAAGTGGATGAAAAAAAACTGGCTGAACTGGTGCAGTTCCAGGTCGACAATGGGACCAGCGGTATCGTCCCCTGCGGGACCACGGGGGAATCCCCGACCTTGACCATGGCCGAACATGAAAAAGTGGTTGAAATTTGTATCGATGCCGTTCAAGGACGTATCCCGATCATCGCAGGAACAGGCTCCAACTCCACCGCCGAGGCCATCAGCCTCACCAAACACGCCGCCAAGGCCGGTGCGGATGCGGCTTTGTTGGTCACTCCGTATTATAACAAACCCACGCAGGAAGGCTTGTATCGTCACTTCAAGGCCGTTGCCCATGCCGTCGATATTCCGATCATTTTATATAACATTCCCGGACGGTCATCTCGCAACATCGAAATTCCCACCATGGCCCGTCTGGCGCGGGACTGCAAAAATATCATCGGGGTCAAAGAGGCGGCCGGGTCCGTCAGTCAGATGCAGGAGATCAAACAGCTTTGCCCAAAAGATTTCCTTTTGATCTCCGGAGACGACGGTCTGACCCTGCCTCTTTTGGCTATCGGCGGAATCGGCGTCATCTCGGTCGCCGCCAATATCGTCCCTCAAGACGTGGCCAACTTGGTCACGACCTTTAACGACGGCGACATCTTCGGCGCCCAACAAATTTATTTTAAACTGCTCCCGCTGGTCAAGGCCCTCTTTCTGGAGACCAATCCCATCCCGGTCAAGACCGCGATGGGGATGTTGGGAATGTGTCAGGACGAACTGCGCCTGCCTCTATGCCCGATGAGTCAGGCAAATCTGGTGTCCTTAAAACAGGCCTTGATCGATTACGGTTTACTGAAATAATTCTCAAAGGGGAAGACTATGTTGAAAATGGCCATCAGCGGATGCATGGGACGCATGGGACAGCGCATCGCCCACTTGGCTCAACAAGATCCCGATATGCAGATCACGACTTTATTGGAACGCGACGGCTACGACGGGCCAGGGGAATGGAAGGGGATCGAGATCCAGACCGATCCCGAAACGATCAAAGATTGTGACGTTCTGATCGAATTCACCGTCCCCCAGGGCACGCTCGATCATCTGAAGGTCTGCCGAGAACACGGGGTCCGCATGGTGATCGGCACGACCGGCATCACGCCTGAACAAGTCCAGGAGATCGAGGCGGCTTCCCGGGAAATCGGTATCGTGTATTCGGCAAACATGTCGATCGGGGTGAATATCGTCTTTAAAATGCTTCAAATCCTGGCCGGCACGGCCCCGGACGACTATAGGGTAACCATGAGCGAGGCCCATCACGTTCATAAAAAAGACGCCCCCTCGGGTACGGCCAAGATGTTGAAGAATATCGTCGAAAAAAACTCGGGGCATACGGTCGGAGACATCCAATCCATTCGGGAAGGGGAGATCATCGGGGATCACAGCGTCGTTTTCGAAAGCGAAGTGGATCGAATCACGATCGCCCATCATGCCAAGACCCGGGATATCTTTGTCGTGGGAGCCCTGAAGGCTGCGAAATTCCTTAGCGATAAACCTGCCGGACTGTTCGACATGCAGGATGTTTTAGGATTAAAATAGGTCCCGTCTCAAAATCATCAACCAGTAAGGAGTCTGAATGTCTATTGATTTTTCCGAACGGCTGAAACAACTGCCCCCGTATCTTTTTGTCGAAATCGACGCGGCCAAACGCGAGGCCAAGGCCGAAGGCCGCGACATCATCGATCTGGGAATCGGCGACCCGGACACCCCGACGCCTCAACATATCATCGACGCCTTGACGGCCGCGGTGCAGAACCCGGCTCATCACCATTACGCCCTGGACGCGGGCATGGCGGAACTGCGTCAGGCCATAAGCCAGTGGTTCCAGAACCGTTTCGATGTCCTGCTGGACCCACAAACCGAGGTTTATCCCCTTATCGGTTCGAAAGAGGGCCTGGCCCATTTACCGCTCGGGTTGATCAATCCCAAAGATAAAGTTGTCCTTACCGAACCCTGCTACCCGGCCTACCGTTCGGCGGTCATCTTCGCCGGCGGAAAGATCACCACCATCCCGCTTAAGGAAAACCGCGGATTCCTGCCGGATCTAAAAAAACTGGCCGACATCAAAGACCCCAAAATGATGTATATCAATTATCCCAATAACCCGACCGCCGCGGTGGCCACACGCGAATTTTATACCGAATTGGTGGCCATCGCCAAAAACAAGGGCATGATCCTGGTCTCGGATATGGCCTATTCCGAGATCTACTACGACAACGAAAAACCGCTGAGCATCCTCGAAATTGAAGGGGCGAAGGATCTGACGATCGAATTCCATTCCCTGTCCAAGACCTATAACATGACCGGATGGCGGATCGGGTGGGCCTGCGGCCACCCCCAACTGATCAAAGCCCTGGCCAAAGTGAAGACGAATTTTGATTCCGGCATTTTTCAACCCGTTCAGATCGCCGGGATCGCGGCGTTGAAAACCGATCCGGAGGAAATCGGCGATCTGAGACGCATGTACGAAGAACGCCGGGATGTCCTGGTCAACGGCCTGCGCCGTTTCGGCTGGAAAATCCCTGCGCCCAAGGCCAGTTTCTACGTCTGGGGGCGTATCCCCAAAAAATTCAAAGACTCCATGGAAACCGCCCGGGCCTTCTTGGAACAAGCCAATATGATCGTGACGCCCGGTGTGGGTTTCGGCCCTTCAGGCGAAGGATTCGTGCGCATGACCTTGACCACGTCCAAGGATCGCCTGATCGAGGCCACCGAACGGATCGGAAAGATTCTTTAACACAGAGGCATCCCGTGGCTATCGTCTATCTGGGTTTGGGTTCGAATATGGGGGACCGCCAGCAGTATATCCGATCAGCGCTGGATGCGTTGCGTCAATCCGGGATCTCGATCGACAAGACCTCCACGATCATCGAGACCGAGCCGCAGGGGGGACCGCCGCAGGGCAACTACCTCAATGCCGTCTGCGAAAGCCGCACCGATCTGACCCCGGAGGAATTGTTAAGCGCCGTCAAGTCCATCGAGCGGAGACTGGGCCGGCGTAAAAACGTCGTCAACGGTCCGCGCGAGATCGATATCGATATTCTCCTTTACGACCAGTTGCGCTGGAGCTCTTTGAACCTCACGATCCCGCACCCGCGCATGCGTCACCGTGCCTTTGTCCTCGAACCGCTGAAAGAGATCGCGCCGTCGCGCGCCGACATATATCTCCATGAAAATCGTTAAGACCATATCCCGCATGCAGTCCTTATCCGACGAGGCCCGCCGGCAAGGACGGCCCATCGGCTTTGTTCCGACGATGGGGGCCCTGCATGACGGCCACCGCGCCCTCATCCGTACCTGCCGCCGCGAAAACAAGCTGTGTGTCACCAGCATCTTTGTCAACCCGCTTCAGTTCGGTCCCGACGAAGATTTTGCCCGTTATCCCCGCCCCGAAAAAAAAGATGTTTTATTGGCAAAAAAAGAAAAGGTTGATATAATATTTTATCCGTCGGTGAAGGAAATGGTCCCGACTGGTTTTTTGACAACGATCGACGTGACGACGATCACCGCAGGCTTATGCGGACGGTTTCGCCCAGGACATTTCCGGGGCGTCACAACCGTGGTCGGCAAGCTGCTCAACATCGTCCAACCGCATCGCCTTTATCTGGGCCAAAAAGACGCCCAGCAATGCGCGGTGATCCGGCAGATGATCCGCGACATGGCTTTTCCCGTTCATGTCCGCATTATCCCGACAGTGCGGGAATCGGACGGCCTCGCGTTAAGCTCGCGCAATAAATATCTCAGCCGCGAACAGCGCCGAGAGGCTGTCTGGCTTTATCGGTCTCTACAGGCCGCCCGCAGGTATATAGGCCAGGGCCATCGCCAAAGCCGTGAAGTCAAACGATTCATGCGGCGCCTTTTGCGGGAAAACACAAAAGGACGCGTTGAATACATCGCCTGTGTTGATCCTAAAACAATGCAAGCAGTCACCCATATCCAGAAGGGAACGTTGATCGCGATGGCGGTTCAAATCGGTCCGGCTCGACTGATAGATAATATCATCGTCCGGTCCTGAACCCGTCAACAGACGACATGCGACGTAGGACTATGCCGAAATCAAAACGGCCACGACAAAAACTGAAATTGGGAATATGCGGATGCGGCGCGATCGGATCCCGTATCGCCCGCAGCACCGCTCAAGAATTAAAAAACCATTTCCGCCTGACGGCGATCCATGACAACGCCCCATCCAAGGCTCAACGCCTGGCCGCCGAGTTGAAAGATCCGACCTTAAAAAAAGATTCCTTACAAGGTTTACTGCGGCATTGCGATCTCATGGTCGAGGCGGTTACCCCACAGGCAGCCCCAACAGTTATCCGCCAAGCCCTTAATAAGAAAAAGGATGTCCTGGCTATGAGTATCGGACGCCTTTTGCTTACTCCGGCCCTTTTTCGTCTCGCCCGTCATAACCATTGTCATCTTTTAATCCCTTCGGGCGCCGTTTCCGGACTGGATACGGTCAAGGCCGCCGGGCTTAAAAAAATCCATCGTATCACCCTGACCACCCGCAAACCGCTTAAAGGCTTCTCCAACAACCCCTATTTAAAGAAAAAAGGCATCCGTCTGGATCGCATCCGTCGCATAACCACGATCTTTGAAGGCCCCGTGCGTCAGGCCGTCAAACATTTTCCGCGGAATATCAATGTGGCCGCGACCCTGGCCTTGGCCAGTGGGCGGGAAGATAAATTGCGCATTCGGATATTAACGGCTCCCCATTTCACGAAGAATAGCCATGAGGTCGAGATCGTCGGCGACTTCGGCCGTATGGTGAGCCGGACCGAAAATACTATCTGTCCCGACAACCCCAAGACAAGTTACCTGGCCGTGTTATCGGCTATTCAAACCTTAAAGGATTTCGCGCAGGGAGGGCGGATCGGAACATGATTTTCAGGACGAATGACAGGTTAAGGCAAGGCTTCACACAAAATAAAAAGGAGGTGAACGCATGGCCAAAAAAGTCGCAAAAGTAGGTGTCAAGAAAGAAAAGGGTTACCTTTACTTTATTGACAAAAACGGCGACGTTTCCTGTGCCAAAATGGCGCGTGGAAGCAAAAAAGGCGGGAAGGCTAAGAAGGTCGCCAAAGTGGGCATCAAGAAGCAACCGGGTTATCTCTATTTCCTGGACAAGAACGGTGACGTGTCTTGCGCCAAGATGATCCGTGGCGGGAAAAAGAAGAAAAAGAAAGCCGCCAAAAAGAAAGTGGCCCCCAAGAAAAGAAAACCCGCCAAGAAGAAGGTCGTCAAAAGAAAAAAGAAAAAAGTCGCCAAGAAAAGAAAATAGCACGTCGATCGGACAGCCCCCGGATTCAACCCTCCGGGGGCTGTCCTGTCATCAAAAAACAACCCTAGATTTATCCCTACGATCTTGTCTCTTTCTACACGCTTCCATACGGCAGGAAAAATCCTTCTTCTTATCGGGGGGCTGGAACTCTTTTCCGGGCTTCTGGTCAACCCCTGGCTGATCCGACTCTGGGATCGTTCTTCCAAAACATGGCAAAACGATTATCAGCAGGCGGTGCTCGTTTTCTTTGTCATCAGCCTGATCTTGGGCAGCCTCACACTCGCCCTCGCCATCCTTCTGAGTAAACGCCGGTATCCAAGATTCGAAAATTTCGCCTTAACATTCACGGTCTTCTCCGTCCTGGTGTTGCTGGACCGGTTCCTGCTAGTCTGTTTCGGCCTCCCCATCTGGATGGCCGATCCGGTCGTGCACTTCCGTCATCGCCCGAACGCCGTCCGCGAGTGGCCGCCGGAATACACGCGCGGCCCGGCCAAACCCATTCGCATCAATGCCTACGGGCATCACGACGACCCGTTTCCGGTCACGAAACCCGAC
>CAZBSU010000083.1:0-8381 GCA_964494745.1 uncultured Planctomycetales bacterium
TATCATGATCAAAACTCAAAAAACAACTATTCCAAAACCAGACCAGATCGAACGCAAGTCCTATCTTATTAATGCCGAAGGAAAGATCCTGGGACGGGTCGCGGCCAAGGTGGCCACCATCCTTCGGGGTAAAAATAAAGTCATTTTCACCCCGCACCTCGATACCGGAGACCGGGTGATTGTCATTAATGCGGAAAAGATCAGGGTCACTGGAAAAAAATTGAAGAATAAGGTTTACCAACGTTATTCCGGATATCCGTCCGGGCAGAAAACATTGACCCTTGAGCAGATGATGCAAAAGGCCCCGACCCAGGCCCTGCGGTTGGCGGTCAACCGGATGATTCCCAAAGGGAGGCTGGGCAACCAGCTCAGAAAACGTGTGCGCATCTATAGCGGAGACAAACACCCGCATCAGGCTCAAAAACCCGTACCGCTGGAAATCTAGGAAAGGTCCTTTATGGTCGAAGTCGTTAAATATGGAGCCACCGGCCGCCGGAAAACATCCGTCGCCCATGTTCAATTAACCCCTGGATCAGGCAAAATACTGGTCAACAAGCGGTCCTTGAATAATTATTTTCCCCGCAAGACCGACCGGATCCAGATCCTCGAACCGTTAAAACTAACGAATACGCTTAACAAATTCGACATCATGGTTTCGATCAAAGGCGGCGGGACATCGGGGCAGGTGGGGGCCCTGCGCCTGGGATTGTCACGGGTCCTGACAAAATTCGATGAAGAGAACAAACCTCTCCTCAAAAAAGCTGATTGCCTTAAGCGCGACCCGCGCATGAAGGAGCGTAAAAAACCGGGGCAGAAAGGGGCGCGCAGAAAATTCCAGTGGGTTAAACGTTAAGCCCAGACAGACACATTTTCCGTCGTAAAAAAACCTATCTCCTCGAGAAAAACGTTGACGAGATAGGTTTTTTATTTTAATATAAACCATTATTCTTCAATAAATTAAAAACATCAAAGGACACATCATCATGATCCGAGTCGGCATCGTGGGGATAAGCGGATATTCCGGAGGAGAAACCTTAAAAATCCTCTTGCGACATTCAAACGTGCGGGTCACCTATGTTTCCGCCAACAATTCCAAAGGCCCCGTCGATTCACTCTGGCCTTCGTTGCGCGGACAGACCGATCTGGTCTGCGACAGCTATGATCCCAAGCAGGCCTGCGGGCAATGCGAGCTTGTCTTTCTGGCCGTGCCCCATACCGTCGCCATGCGTATCGCGCCGGTCCTGCTTCAAAACAACATCAGGGTCATTGATCTGAGCGCCGACTATCGGCTTAAATCAGCGGCCGATTTTCAGGCCTGGTACGGTCAAGAGCATCAGGACCCGGAACACCTGTCGCAGGCCGTATACGGCCTGCCCGAACTTTACCGTGAAAAAATACGCCATGCCGATCTGATCGCGAATCCGGGCTGTTATCCCACCGGGGCCTTGCTGGGGTTGATCCCCCTGGCCGCAACGGATTCTCAAAACATCCAAGCGATCATTATGGATGCCAAGTCCGGGGTCTCGGGTGCCGGCAAGAAGATGACGGCGGGATTGATGTTTGCCCAGGTCAACGAAAACTTCCGGGCGTATAAAGTCCTCCAACACCAGCATACGCCTGAGATCGAACAAATCCTTTCCCAGGTCGCAGGGCAGCACACATCGGTTTCGTTCGTGCCGCACTTGCTGCCGGTGTCCCGGGGAATCCTGACGACCCTTTATCTGCGGTGCTCGACATCACCCAAGCCCGACCAGCTGCATGAGCTTTATACCCGTTTCTACAAAAAGGAACCTTTTGTCCGTGTCTTGCCACTCGGGCAGCAACCGGAGTTAAAGGACGTCCAGCATACCAATTTTTGCGATATCGGGCTGGCGGTCGACGAAAAGGAATCCCTCGTCGTCATCACAACCGTGATCGACAATCTGGTCAAAGGCGCTGCCGGTCAGGCCGTGCAGAACATGAATATTATGTATGCCTTCCCCGAGAACCAAGGACTCCGGCCATGAAACCTATCGCCGGCGGGGTGACCGCGCCGAAAGGCTTTCTGGCCAACGGCATGTACTGCGGCATTAAACGATCGGGGAGATTCGACCTCGCCTTGATTGCCAGTGAAGTCCCTGCGGCGGCCGCCGGAGTCTTCACGAAAAACTCCATCAAGGCCGCGCCGCTTTTGGTCTCGATGAAACATCTGCGCCATCGCAAGGCCCAGGCCATTATCATCAATAGCGGCAACGCCAATTGTTTCACCGGGGCCTTTGGATTGCATTATGCCCGTCAGACAGCCAAACGGATCGCCCAAGGACTCGGGATCAAACCCCAGGACGTGGTGGTGGCATCAACGGGGATCATCGGAAAACCGCTTCCGTTTAAAAAAATCGCTGACGCAACCGCGGTCTTGATCAAGGGATTGAGCCGAACCGGCGGCAAACGGGCCGCCCGCGGCATCCTCACCACCGACACCTGCATTAAAGAAAAAGCTTTCCGCCTCCGCTTAGGCGGAAAGCTGATTACAATCGGCGGCTGTGCCAAGGGCTCCGGCATGATCGACCCTTCCATGGCGACGATGCTGGCCTTTATCACCACCGATGCGGCGGTCCAACCAAAACTGCTCAAAAAAGCCCTGGAAACCGTCACGGAAAACACCTTCAACCGGATCACGGTCGACGGATGCATGAGTACCAACGACATGGTCACGATACTGGCCAACGGAACCGCAGGCAACAAAACCATCACGCGGACCAGGACGGAATTTCACAAATTTTGTGCCGCCCTCGAATCTGTTTGCCTGGACCTGGCCAAAAAAATAGTCAAAGACGGAGAAGGGGCCACAAAATTTCTCGAGATACAGGTCTGCGGGGCCAAGACCGAACGGCAGGCCAAGCGCGCGGCCAAGGCCATAGCCAACTCCAATCTGGTCAAGACCGCCGTCTACGGCAGCAATCCCAATTGGGGCCGGGTTGCGGCCGCGGTCGGATCGCTGGCAATCCCCGGGGTCACACCCGAACGATTGAAGGTGAAATTCAGCCCGTTTCATAAAAAAGAGGTTTGGATTCATGTGGACCTCAACATCGGTTCGCACAAGGCCACGGTTTATACCTGCGACTTGTCCCATGAATACCTCCGGATTAATACAAAATACAATTAATGGAAAATGTTATCCAAAAAGCCAATGTCCTGATCGAGGCCATTCCGTATATCCAGGCCTTCCGGCGCAAGATCTTTGTCGTCAAATACGGCGGCAGTATCCTGGAAGACGCGGTCATCCGGAGGCATGTGCTTGAGGATATTGTCTTTCTCAGTTATGTCGGCATCCGGATCATCCTGGTGCACGGAGGAGGGCCCCATATCAGCTCGCGTTTGCGCGAAAAGGGATTGAAGGCCGAATTTCACGAAGGGATCCGGGTTACGGATAAACATACCCTGGACATCGTCCTGGAAGAGCTCAACAATCTTAACGAAAAAATCGTCACCGAGATCAAAAGCCGCCACGGTGATGTGACCGGCATGAAGGGATACGAGAACCTGATCCATGTGGGAAAAAAACAATCATCGCGGGATCTGGGATTCGTTGGAACCGTGACCCGGGTCGACCGCGAGGCCATAGAGCAGCATTTAAAAAAAGGACTGATCACCGTGATCTCGCCCATGGGTATCAGCGTGGAAAAGCAACCGCATAATATCAATGCCGACGAAGTCGCCAGCGCGCTGGCGGTTTCCCTGAAAGCGGAAAAACTGGTCCTGTTAACCAATGTCCAGGGGGTCCTGCGGCATCCCGAGGACCCGGAATCGTTGCTTTCGTCACTGACCGTCCCACAAACACAGGATTTCATCAAATCAAACGTGATTCAAAGCGGCATGATCCCAAAAGTCAAATCCTGCATGGAGGCCCTGGAAGGCGGGGTGCATAAAACCCACATCATTGATGCGCGCATCCGCCATGCCTTATTGCTGGAAATCTTTACCGATCGCGGTGTCGGGACCCAAATCATTACCGAATAAAAGGCGATAAAACTGTCATGAAAAAACAAGAAATTTTCGACACCTATTCCCAATATATCCTGCCGACCTACACGCGCACCCCGGCAATTTTTGTCAAGGGCAAGGGCATGAACCTGACCGACCTGTCGGGCAAGGTGTATCTAGACTTCTTTCCCGGCTGGGGGGTCAACAACGTCGGGCATTGTCATCCCAAGGTCATGTCCGCGGTCCGGGATCAGATCGGCAAACTCATCCACATCCCCAACAACTTTTATCATTTGCCGCAGGCGAAACTGGCCAAAGAAATCATCCGCACCGCCTTTCCCGGGAAGGTGTTCTTTTGCAACAGCGGTGCCGAGGCCTGTGAGGCCGCGATCAAACTGGCCCGGGCGTTCGGGCATCAAACAAATCGGTATGAAATCATCACAATGGAAAAATCTTTCCACGGCCGGACCATCGGTGCCCTCAGCGCGACTGGTCAGACCAAATATCAGGAAAAATTCGGTCCCCTGCCGGAGGGATTCAAACACGTGCCCTTCAACAATTGGGAGGCCCTTACCAATGCCCTGTCCGCCAAAACCGTGGCGGTCATGCTCGAACTCGTCCAGGGAGAAGGAGGGGTCTGCATCGCCGACCGGGATTATGTCAAAAAAATCCGCCGCCTATGCGACGAAAAGAACTTGCTTTTGATCATCGACGAAGTCCAAACCGGCATAGGCCGAACAGGAGAAATGTATAGTTTTAAGCATTACGGCATCGCCCCGGATGCGATGACCCTGGCCAAGGCCCTGGGCGGAGGCCTACCCGTCGGAGCGCTGGTGGTCGCCCATAAATTCACAGACGTGCTCAAGCCCGGGATGCATGCCTCGACCTTCGGAGGCAGCCCGCTTGTCTGCAAAGCGGCCCTCGGGGTTTTCAAGGCGATCGAAAAAGACCATCTCTTGCGCCAGAGCAGGCAAATGGGGGCGTATCTTCTCGAGCGTCTCGCACCCTTCAAAAAAAAATTTGATTGCATTCATGAAATCCGGGGGCTAGGATTAATGATCGGAATAGAACTGACCATGGACGGCCGCGAAATCTTCGAAGAATGTTTTCGACTCGGGCTGATCATCAACTGCACCCAGGGCCGAATCCTGCGCCTGATGCCGGCTTTGAATGTCACCAAACGGCAAATCCATAAAGCCGTGGCGATCCTGGAGCAGGCCTTAACAAACGTCACGGAGAAAAGGTGATGAAAAAACGCAATCTGTTAAGCCTTGAAAATTATTCCCCGGATGAAATCCAGCAGATCCTTACCTTGGCGGCTGATCTTAAAAAACAAAAAGGGCTGAGGTTAGACATCTTGAGCGGGAGATCCGTGGGCCTTTTATTCCAAAAACCCTCGAACCGCACCCGGGTGTCCTTTGAGGTCGGTATTTGGCAATTGGGGGGGAATTGTATTTATCTGGGGCCGGAAGAAATCGATCTGGGCAAACGGGAATCGGCCCAGGACGTGGCCAAGACGCTTTCCCGTTATCTGGATGCCATTGTGGCCCGGACCCATACTCACGAAGACATCATCGCCTTGGGGAATAACGCTTCGGTCCCCATTATCAACGGTCTGTCGAATCTTTATCATCCCTGTCAGGCCCTGGCGGATATCTTTTCGATCAAGGAAAAATTCGGCACGTTTCAGGATATCTCGATCGCTTATATCGGGGACGGCAATAATGTCTGTCACTCGCTGATCCTGGCCGGTCTGAAAATGGGGTTGACCATCAATGTTGCCACGCCGCAAGGTTATGAACCCAGCCCCCAGATCGTGTCCAAGGCCGAAAAGATCGCCCAAGACAACGGCGCGCATTTTGTGTTGACCCACTCCGCCCAAAACGCGATCAAGGCGGCGAAAGTTATTTATACCGATGTCTGGACCAGCATGGGGCAGGAAAAAGAGGCCCAGCAACGCCTGCAGGACTTCGCGGATTATCAGCTGAACCGGTCCCTGACCGATCTGGCCGATCCCCAACATATCTTTATGCATTGCCTCCCGGCTCACCGGGGGCAGGAAGTCACGGATGAAGTCATCGACGGTCCGAATTCGATTGTCTTTGACCAGGCCGAAAACCGTATGCACGTGCAAAAGGCGGTGCTTCATTTCTTAATGAAACCGTAAGGGAGTCCCTATGAAAAAAATTGTTCTGGCATATTCCGGCGGGCTGGATACGTCCTGTGCGATCAAATGGCTTAAAGATCGCGGGTATGAAGTCATCGCGTTCATGGCCAACGTGGGCCAGCTGGAAAATTTTACGGCGATCGAAAAACGGGCGCTTCAAACCGGGGCCAAACGGGTTTATTGCCTTGACCTGCAGAAAGAATTCGTGACCGATTATATCTTTCCCGCGCTTAAGGCCGGGGCTATCTATGAAAACAAATATCTGCTCGCAACCGCATTATCCCGGCCGCTGATCGCCAAACACCAGGTGCGGGTCGCCAAAAAAGAAAAGGCCAAGGCCGTGGCGCATGGTTGCACGGGTAAAGGCAATGATCAGGTCCGGTTTGAGACGACCTTTTCCGTGCTCGCTCCGGGACTCGAAATCCTGGCCCCGGTCCGTGTATGGGAATTCAAGACCCGTGGACAAGAGATCGATTACGCCAAGTTGCACGGGATTCCGGTCGATGTCACGAAAAAAAGCCCTTACAGCATCGACATCAATCTCTACGGACGCAGCATTGAATGCGGGGTGTTGGAAGACCCCTGGACAGAACCGCCGGAAGAGATCTATCACATGACGGTCAGCCCGCAAAAGGCACCCAACAAACCCACGTATCTCACGATCGATTTTATCAAGGGCGTCCCGCAAAAGATCAACGGAAAAAGTTATGCGCCGGGTGAATTGATCCATGCCCTGAACAAGATCGGCGGCGCGAACGGGGTGGGCCGGGTTGACTCCATCGAGAACCGTCTGGTCGGGATCAAATCCCGGGAGATCTATGAAAATCCCGCTGGGAGCATTCTCCATGCCGCGCATCAGGAACTGGAGATGCTTGTTTTGGACCGGGAAACCCTGCGCTACAAGCAGTCCGTCGCGCAAAAATACGCCGAAATGGTTTATTACGGATTATGGGAAACACCTCTTAAGGCCCAGCTCGACGCCCTTGTTGAGCAGACGCAGAAGAATGTGACCGGGACCGTGCGGATCAAACTCTACAAAGGGAATTGTACCGTAGTGGGCCGGAAATCGAAATATTCCCGTTATAAGGAAAAACTCGCCACCTACGGCGAAAAAGATGTCTTCGACCAGAAACTGGCCGAAGGTTTTATCCGGCTTTGGAATATGCCGTATCAGCAATAAATTAGTAAATAATGAGACCGCATAACGAAGATCAAGCCCGCATGGCTCAGACAGTCCTCGCTTCGCTGCGGAACTCGCCCTGAGGCCTTGATCTTCGTTATGCCGACACCTATACCGTAAAGGAAAAATGTCATGACCAAATTATGGGGCGGACGTTTCAAAAAAAAGACACACGACCTAGTCGAAGAATTCACCCGATCGATCCAGTATGATCACAAACTGGCCCGCTACGACTGCATCGGTTCGCTCTACCATATCCATGTCTTGAGATCGGCCAAATTGCTGAGCGCCGGCGAATACGCCAAGCTCAAGAAAGGTCTGGAAAAAATCCTTCGATCCATCGATACAGGAAAATTCAAACCGAATCATCGCTTCGAAGATATCCATTCGTATATTCAGCACCTGCTGGAAAAAGATAACAGTGTGGGCAAGGCCGCCGCCAAACTGCATGCCTGCCGTTCGCGCAATGACCAAGTGGCTTTCGACACAAAGGCCTATTGTCAAACCCAGCTCTCGCTCACCATAGGATTGCTCGCCCTCCTGGATGAACGCGTCCAGGATCTGGCCCGGGCGAATCAAGAGGTGTGGCTACCCGGATACACTCATCTGCAACACGCCATCCCAGTTTCCTTGCAGGATCATCTGATGGCCTACGCCCAGATGCTGAACCGGGATCTGAACCGACTCAATACCATCTTCCGTAATTTGAATTTTACCCTCGGCGCCGGATCGCTGGCCGGGACCATGATACCGGCCGAAAAATACGACCAGGATATAAAAGGTCTGTATCCCCAAAAAGTCCATCCGCCGGAAAATGCCATGGATTCGGTCAGCAACCGGGATTTTGTGATCGAGGCCCTTTCGGCTCTGGCGATCTTGCAAATGCACTTGTCCCGTCTGGCCGAAGACATGATCCTGTGGGCCTCCAAGGAGTTCGATTTCATCGACATCGATGACGCCTTTTGCACCGGCAGTTCGCTCATGCCTCAGAAAAAAAATCCGGATGTGCTGGAACTCGTTCGGGGTTATTCCGGCCGGATGACCGGGAATCTTGTCAATATCCTGGTCATG
>CAZBSU010000084.1:0-8346 GCA_964494745.1 uncultured Planctomycetales bacterium
TAATGCACCCCAGCATAGCTACCCCTTAAGAATATTCTTGTCTGCAAGAACAAATCAACCTGTCCCCCAAAAAGGTGACTGTCACCTTTCACCTTTCACTTTCACAAGCATCCCCGGATTGGAATGGATCATGACTTTAGAAATCAACAACGTCATCGTGGGCGGTAATTTGACCAAAGATGTCGTACTCAAAGACACGCCGACCGGGCGCAAAGTTTGTTCATTCGTGCTGGCCAATAACCGGACTTATATCGGCAGCAACGGCAAGGTGCGCGAAACCTCATTTTTGGATATCGAGGTTTGGGGCACCGTGGCCGAAAACTGCGGCCGATACCTGCGCAAAGGCAGTCCGGTCGTCGTCTCCGGCCGGCTCAGGCAGTCGCGTTGGGAAACGCCCAGTGGTGATAAACGCAGCCGGTTACGGATCGTGGCACAGAATGTCCAGTTTTTGTCATCGGCCAAGTCTAGGCCTGATACTGAACCTGACCCGGCCCAACAGATTGATGAAGGCCAGGCGGAGCAGGCGAGTGTTAGTGGGCAATAGATTTGAGGTGTCCCCCCGTAGTGTCCCGTCCCTTTAGGAAATTTGTTAAATTTGGCATAGAAAAGCGCGGGGAAGGGATGTAATATATTTATAAATAGTCGATGTGTTTTCCCTATTATAAGTAATCGATAAAGCAACTGCTTTGTCCCTTTTCGGGACTGTCCCTTTTTATTTGATTATATGCGCATCCTGATCGTTAATGATACGGTTCTGCCGGCCCGGCTTTATGGCGGGGCGGAACGGGTTATCTGGTGGCTTGGCAAAGAATTGGTCCGTTTGGGCCATAAGGTCACATTCCTGATCAAGAAGGGCTCCAGCTGCCCCTTCGCCGAGGTCCTTTATTATGATTCGCATATCCCCCTAAACGATCAAATTCCGATTCATACGGATTTCGTTCATTTGCATTTACAGCCTCCGGAGAGAATCCATAAACCCTATTTGGTCACTCATCACGGTAATTGGCACAACCGGGACGAATTCGATATCAACACGGTTTTTGTTTCACGCAATCACGCCGGACGCCACGCCTCGCAGACCTTTGTTTACAATGGGCTTGACCCGGAAGAATACGGTCCGCCCAACCTGGATAAGACCAGAAAATATCTTTTATTTCTGGCCTATGCCAAACGCCCGGCCAAGAATCTGAAACATTGCGCCTATATCGCGCGCAAGACTGATAATGTTTTAGCTGTTGTGGGCGGCTGGGGAGCCTGGTGGCGTTGGCGGCCGTGGATCGAATACAAAGGTTTCCTCGGCGGGGAAGAGAAGAACGCGGTCCTGCGCCATTCCAAGGCCCTGCTGTTTCCGGTGCGCTGGCATGAGCCCTGCGCCATAAGCTTGCTGGAGGCCTTGTATTTCGGAATGCCTGTTTTCGGCACCACCTACGGTTGCCTGCCTGAAATCGTCACTCCGAAAACGGGATTTTTATCAAATAGTCTCTCGGAACTCGTCGAGGCCGTCAGATTTGTGGAACGTTATGATCCCCATTTTATTCATAAATACGCGCTTGATAAATTTTCCGTTCAGAGGATGACGCGTGATTATTTGAATTTATATGAAAAAGTTCTTCGCGGTCATACACTGAATCCCCATCCGCCGCGCAACCCCGGTAATCATCGCTGGGGGCGGTTGCTGCCGATGGAAGACTGATCGCTGCAATCCCTGTGCGCCGGGCCTCTGATCATTTCCCCCGAGCCCCATTCCCCGAGAGCCCCAAGCCCCGCTTCCCCACGGCCCTATATCCCCGACTACCCGTGTCTCAATACCCCTAGCCCCAATCACGAGGGGGCAAGTAACACGTCCCTTGAGATTTATCGGATTAAAGTTAGCTTTCGATGAATCCCCGCTTAAACCTAAACTAACCAAGGAGGTAATCATGCGCAACGCACCCATTTTATTAATCGCACTATTATTAACAGTCGTTTCCGTTTCACAGGCCGACGCATTCATTATGATTAATGAAATTCTGGCTGATCCGCCGTCGGGCGCTGCCGGCGATGCCAACCAGGACGGCACGACCTCCAGCACCCGGGATGAATTCGTCGAGCTGTTCAATCCGGATACCGAAACCGTCGATATATCCGCCTGGACCTTGGAGGATTCGGTCAAGGTCCGGCATGAATTTCCCGCCGGGACAATCTTGGGGGCCAACGGCATCCTGGTCGTTTTCGGCGGCGGAGATCCTGTGCTGCCCGGGATTGACTGGCAGGTCGCGTCAACCGGTTCGTTGAGCCTGAACAACACATCCGATGCGGTGATCCTGCGGGATCCCCTCGGCGTCATCATCGATCAAATCGCATATGGCAGCGAAGCCGGGCATAATCAATCCCTGACCCGAGCGCCTGAAGGCAGCATCAATCCGCTGATTCAGCATACCCTGCTTCCCGAGGCCGCCGGTCAACCTTTTTCAGCCGGTTATTTTATGAGCCCGGTCCAGCCGCCACCGGACGAGCCGCCGCCGGCCGTTGTCCCGGAGCCGTCTTCCGTGATTTGCGTTGCGTTCGGCCTGGCTTGGCTGTTTGCGCGAAGAATGGCCCGATGGGGGGTCTTGTCTTAACGCGGATCCATAATCGCGGACACTAAACCGGCGTCGCAATTCCCTGTATATTTGATTGACTCACTCCGAAGGTATGTTAACATATTTTGGTAATTGTGACGCTTATGTGGAAGTTATTCAAAAATCTCTTTTCTCCGGAGCAATCCGGCACCAGCCAGGGCGACGGCCGCAAGGTCCTGGTGATCGACGACGGGGAGGTCGAACGCCAGTTCATGGCCCAGAGTCTTGCCAAGGCCGGTTACACGGTCCATGCCAAATCGGACGGTGAGAGCGGGCTGGAGGCTGCCCGGACTATCCAGCCGGACGTGATCATCCTCGATTATTTGATGCCCGGCATGGACGGTCAGGTTGTCTGCCGCAAGCTCAAATCCGATCTCCAAACGAAAGATATTCCGATCATCTTCCTGACCGGCAGTTCCCGTCCCGAAACGGTTATCACCTGTTACGATATCGGCGCCGACCAGTATCTGAATAAGCCCATCAGCGCCAAGTCTTTAATCGAGCAGGTCCAGATCACCCTCGACCAAAATCCGATTTTACCGCAAAAGTGTGTTGATAAGCCGGTTTAAACTGATAAAATATTAATTAGACGTCTTTAAAGGGAGCGACAAAGAAAACCGACTATGATTCATCAGAAATTAGGTGAAATCCTTGTTGCCAAAGGGCTGATCAACGAGCAGCAGCTTGATGAGGCCGTTCGCGCCCAGGAGCGCGAGCACGGCCGTATCGGCGAGGTTTTGATCAAGCTGGGGATCCTGACCGAAGAACAGGTCATTGAGGTCGTTGGCCATCAGTTTGGCATCCCGTTGGCCACCCTTGAAAACGGATTGCTCAACCCCAAGCCGAACCAGCGTCTGCATGCCGTCGTCCCGTATCATTTTGCCAAAACCCATTTTGTCATGCCGATCAGTAAAGAGCCCGGGCGCCTGACCTGCGTGGTCTCCGACCCGCTCGACGGGCTTTTACTCGACAACGTGCGCATGCTCACCGGGTGCGAAGATTTGGAGTTGTATGTCGCCACACGGGACGATCTCAGCCAGGCGATTCAAAATTTTTATACCGCGGCGACCTATCAGCAGGTGCAGCGATTGTCGGACCCGAGCGGGGCGGTTATTGTCCAGCCCAAGGATATTTTCCCGCCAAAGGCCAAGTCGCAAGCCGCGGGAAGCGCCAGGGGTTTTAATATGAAGATGCTGCGCGAAGACCCGCACCGTTTTCAGGAAAAACTGCTCGATAAGGGCGTTTCGATCAATCTGGATGAATTGCTGACCCTGGACAAAAAACGCCGCACGACCTTGTCCGCGATCGATGATATGCGGGCTCAAAAAAACGCCGGGGATAAGGAGATGAAACAATTGTTGACCCAGCACCGCGGCCGGGATATTGAGCAGGAGCGCCAGGCGATCATCGAACGAATGACCCGCCTTTCGCAGCAGATCGGCAATATGGAGCCGCATCTGAAGGAACTCGAAAGCAAGATCGAGAAAATTCTCGTGCATGTCCCCAATCTGCCGCATGACTCCGTGCCGGTGGGAGGGGAGGAGAACGCGCGTTTGGTCCGGGAATGGGGCATCCCGCGGCAATTCGATTTCGCCCCCCAAACCCACATCCAGTTGGCCGAGGCCTTGGATATCGTTGATTTCAAACGCGGGGCCAAGATCAGCGGGTCGAATTTCGTGCTTTACAAGAACGAAGGGGCCCGGTTGGAGCGCGCCCTGATCAATTTTATGCTTGATCTGCATACCTCCAAACACGGGTATCAGGAGGTCTTCCCGCCATTCCTCGTCAATCCCGTTTCCATGTTTGGAACGGGACAGTTGCCCAAAATGCAGGATGATATGTATTTGGCCGGCAGTGATGACCTTTATCTGATCCCGACGGCTGAGGTCCCGGTCACGAACATCCACGCCCAGGAGATCTTGGCCGAAGATGACCTGCCGGTTTGTTACGCAGCTTATTCGGCGTGTTTCCGGCGGGAGGCCGGCTCCTACGGCAAGGATACACGCGGCCTTATCCGCGTCCACCAGTTTAACAAGGTTGAGCTGGTCCGGTTCGTAAAACCGGCAGACTCCTATCGGGAATTAGAAGATCTGCTCAACCACGCCGAAACCGTCTTGCGGCTGCTGGATCTGCCGTACCGGGTCGTTTTGCTGGCCACCCGGGATTTGAGTTTCGCCGCGAGCAAGACTTTTGATCTGGAGGCGCATGCGGTTGGGATCGACCGCTGGTTGGAGGTGTCGAGCTGTTCGAATTTTGAGGATTTTCAGGCCCGTCGGGCCCATATCCGTTATAAATCCAAGGAAACCCGAAAGCCGGATTTTGTGCACACCTTGAACGGCTCCGGTCTGGCCATGGCGCGGACCATGATCGCCATTCTGGAAAATAATCAGACCGCCGACGGCAGTATCATGATCCCGAAGGCCCTGCAGCCGTATATGGGCGGGTTGAAGAAGATCGCAAAAAAGAAATAGAGGGCGCCTATGTTTGTCAGTACGGTCATCAGTTTTATCAAATTATTTTTTGCCTTGCTTTTGATGCCGATCGTTTTTTACCTGACGACCGGTTTTTTTGAAGAGATCCGCAATCTGAAGACCATGGCGGATTATTTTATCTGGGGCGGCGGCGTGTATGTCCTGTGCCATCTTTTTTTCCGGCCGATGCAGGCCCTGCACGGTTTCGGGCAGAAGATCTTTTCCGACCTTTTGCGCGCATCTCCCTTCCTGGCCACCTACATGCCGATGGCCCTGCCGATCACCCCGACGATCCTTTTGCTGATCCTTTATGTCATCAAGACCTTCGGTGACCCTGGGCCGCTGACCCATTATTTTCTGTTCGCGATCGGGTTTAGCCTGTCCATGCATATCATCATAATCGCGCATCTTTTGTATGAGGAAGACAACAGCACCCTGCGGACGCATTATCTTTTTTTGGTGAGTCTTTTTTATATCTTCAATGTCCTGATCATTGTCATCCTGCTGCAATTGGTTTTCCCTGAGATTCAGGTGGGGCAGTTGGTCCGGCACATCATTGTCGAAGTCAGTGATATTTACGACAAGGTGACGGGATTCCTTTTTCATGCCAAGCCGAAGATTTAAGGGGCCGATCCTAAAGCTTTTCTGGCGCGCGACCCCATGTCGCCTAAGTCCAATAATAAAAGATAGTTATGTCAGAAATTTTGCCAAAACGGCATTGACAATCCCCTTTTTTATTGATCAACAATTTTTTCAAAATGAGCCATAAAATGGTATACTTATACCACGTGAGCCGGATAATAACTCTCAGGGGGAGATAACTTTATGAGAAAGATACTTATCCGACTTTTTATCTTTGCCTGCCTCATCGGCCTGTCCGTGTCCATCGGCCATGCCGCCACCTCCAGCGTCCTTGTTGCCAGCGATAAATGGGAATCCGGCGACGATGTTCTAGTCCAAAGTGAGATCGATGTCGAGAGTGAAAAACAGGCCAGCCCTGTAGATGCGGATGAGGTTGCCGTCAAATTTAAACCCGACACATCCTCGACGACGATCAATCGTTTGATCAGCGAGGCTGGGACTCAGCTCATCAAAAAGAACGAGAGTGCCGGAATTTATCGATTGCGTATCACTTCCGGTCAATCCACCGATTCCGTCATCGATTTTTTTCATAACACCGGCAAGACCGTTTACGCCGAACCGGTTTATTATTACCGATCCCGTTTTGTCCCGAATGATCCGAAATATCCCCGCCAGTGGAACCTTGATAATCCGCTTATGGACGGTATCCGTATGCAGGCGGCCTGGGATGTGACCCGGGGACGCCCTGAAACCGTTATCGCCATTGTCGATACGGGGATTGCCTATGAAAGTTATTATGACCAAACCCATTATTATTATTGGGCCCCTGACCTGGCCCGGACCCATTTTGTTCCCGGATATGATTTCGTCAATAATGACACTCATCCAAATGACGACAACTGGCACGGCACGATGCTGGCGGGTATTATTGCTCAAACAACGGACAATGGCCTGGGGACTGCCGGCATTTGTCCCGATTGCTCGCTCATGCCGGTTAAGGTCTTGGATCAAAACGGATACGGCAATTCGTTCGCCATTGCTGAAGGAATTATTTGGGCCGCCGACCATGGTGCCGATGTTGTTAATTTGAGTTTCGGGGGCCCGGAGCCTTCGGCGGTTGTCAAGGACGCCTGTGCTTATGCCACCGGGCAAGGAGCGACTCTTATTTGTGCGGCCGGAAATCGCGGATTAGATCGTTTGATTTTCCCGGCGGCCTACGATGAATACTGTATCGCGGTCGGCGCCACTCGTTTTGACGAAACCCGCGCTTATTATTCGGATTACGGGCCCAGCCTGGATGTGATGGCCCCCGGAGGCGATACTCGCATTGATCAGAACCGCGATCGTTTAGGCGATGGGATCCTGGCCATGACCTTCGGCCCGCAAGGATACAATGATTGGATTTATCTTTATGCGATCGGGACGTCCATGGCGACCGCTCATGTGAGTGGCGTTGCCGGGTTGATCATCTCGGCCGGAGCGGCTTCAACGCCGGCTGAAGTCAGGGAAGTCCTGCAGGAGACGGCTGAGGATCGCGGCCCGATCGGGTTTGATGACGAACACGGCTGGGGATTGGTCGATGCCTATGCGGCGGTTTCTTATGATAAATTCGTGAGTTCCGAGGTGTCCGGCTCTCAAGAGCCGGCCGCCGAATCTTCCACTCCGATACCATCATCGGAGAGTGATACATCCGGGACAGCCACCGTAATAGATACGGAATCAGAAGAGGGTGGGGGCACCGAATCAATAACGACGACAGATACTACCCAAACGACCCAGGCTGCTTCGGACTTGGCCTTTGAGCCGGTTAGCGGGCAAGAGAATATTGTCAATATGCGCGGCTACGAGATGCGTATTACGGATAACGGTTTTGAGTATTTGCAGAAACCGGACATTATTGATGAATGTGATTGTGTTTATGATTATAAAGATTTTCCGGTTTCGATTGCCTATCGGTTGGCTGATTTGGTTGTTGTGGGAGAGGCCGTTTACCCGAGACCTGCTGCCCAGATGATTCCTTTGGAAGGCGAAAATCTTTTTATGTTTGAAATGCCGTTTCGTTTCGATATTGATAAAATTTATAAAGGTGATCCTAGCCTCCGGAGTATCGAAGTCCGGTTTCAACGAACATGTCTGGACTCTAAGCCGGGACATGATTATGATGAGTGTGTCTGGATCAAGGGCTGCAAGCCTCATTTTCAAAGGTATGAAAAATATATTGTGTATTTTCAGAAAGACGAAAGCGGATTTTACGCTGATGAATGCACTCGGTATTATCGGATTGATAGGGCCCAGGAGGAACTTGCGATCTTGGAAAGTTATTTGCAGTGATTTTTTGACGAGTCACAAGATGACCCACAATTATATGAAAGTGAATATTGTAACAGTTTAATCCTTTTGTCTGATTAATCGTTTCGTTGTTTATAATTTACCCGTCCCTATAGCATCCATCATATATTTCCTGGAGAGGTGGCAGAGTGGTTGAATGCGGCGGTCTTGAAAACCGTTGTCCCGCAAGGGACCCCGAGTTCGAATCTCGGCCTCTCCGTAGTTTCTACCTCAAATGAAAACCTCTCAACCCGAAAAGGGGAGAGGTTTTCGTAACTTCAGAAAAGAAACTCGGAGGTCTTGTGAGGCTCCTGCCGAACAAGACCCCGTAGATAGTCAATCCTGAAAAAGCCTATTTTTAGGTT
>CAZBSU010000085.1:0-8247 GCA_964494745.1 uncultured Planctomycetales bacterium
TTTAACTTAACTTTAACTGTTTTAACTGTTTAAGTAGTATTTCAGGATCGACTATTTAGCGCAAATACAATCGCGTCGAGACTTCCTGGATCTGTTGGGCGTCGGTCATAAAGGCCTGGACCCACGGCAGACAGATGAATACGATCAGATAAAGCCAGAAAAGCACCGACGAACTGACCGAAAGGAAATCCCAGAAGATCTCCCACGGGATCCTTCGTCGGAACAGATCCCTGTAGGCGCTCCTTAAGCCGTTGCGCATCCGCCAGCGGGCGTATTCTTCGTAGATGATCTTGCGCTGGACGATCTGTCCGGAAAGGATATCATTGAGGATATTAAAATATTCCACGTTATATTCGCATTCCTCTTTGGTATGCGCCCCGCGGATATATTTGCATTCACAGCGGGGGCAGTATTCGGTGTATTCCAGATGAAACTTATTGGAACTGATGATGTTAAACAACAACCAGGGGATATTGACAATGGCGCTGATACGGACCGGGGCGATAAAAAAGCGTTTGAGGCGCCGGCCGTGGATGAGCCGATTTTTGTAGAGGTCAAAGTCCAGAAAACAGGACCGATTTTTAAGATAACTGCGGATATGATATTGCTTATAGCTGTCGGTAAGTCCCTGCTGACTCTTGCCTTTGATGCTTTTGCCCAGGGCCGTGGATTGGGTCAGTTCCAGGGCCTGGCGCAAAGAAACCTCATCAAGGGTCCCGCCGCAGGATTGACAGGCCATGATCTGTTCCTGGTAAAATTTGCCGCATTTTTGACAAATTTTCATTTAGGGCTCAATCGATGAATATAGATGACTTTTGCCTCTAGTTTAACCTCGTTGACTTCGGGTGACAATCTTTAAAATGATTTTATCCCTGAATCGGGGAATATTATTCTTAGCCATCGCTTGCCATTTTATCCGGGATTGATATAATAAATCCGGCTGCCAAGTCTTTCCTTAATGAGTACGACCCAGTTTTGCGCCTGTAGCTCAGTTGGATAGAGCATCGGTCTTCGGAACCGAGGGCCGGGGGTTCGAATCCTCCCAGGCGCGCATTTTTAACATCGTCGATCATGTCGAATCTATCCATTCGTTTCATCAAGGCCCATCTTCTGTCGACCCTTGTGTTTGTTCTGTCCTTGGTCCTGTCCGTCATTATGATCATGGCCACCTGGGATATCCCTTTTTGGCCGACGGATGCGGAAGATTATTATCTGAGTGCGGCCGAGACATTGTCTCAGGTCCGTTTTATTTCCGAGGTTCACCGCGAGATCGATGACGAGAGGATTCGTCTGGCCCATGGCAAAGAAATATTCTTTCTGTGCATCTCTTTCGTTCAGAGGATCTTGAACGATGTCGTGACCTTGCGCCCGATCATGCTGGTATGTATCTTCAGTCTGGTCGTGTCCGGCATACTTATTTATCAGTTAAGTAAATCTTTCTGGGGGACGGGGAAGGCCTTTGTCGTCTGGTTCCTGTTTATTTTTTCGGCTTGGCCGTATATGTATGTCCTTTTCGCCAAACATCAGTTGACCGGGCTGATGTTTTTTTTGGGGTCTGTCTTTTTCCTGATCCGGAGTCACGGCCCCCTTTTCAAAAGGTGGGCTTTTTGTCTTTTGGCGGGTATTTGGCTGGGCCTGTCCTGTTTCTCTTCCACGGCATCCCCTCTTTATGGGCCCTATTTTTTGGCGGCCTTTTTTTATCGTTTTTTTGCCCGGGCGAGCCGAAAAGATGGTCTGTTTCGGCTTCGGGCCGCGGTGGCGCCGGCCGTCTTGATGCTGGCCGGCCTGGCCGGGGTGATTATTTATGTCAATCTGCCTCATGTCGTCGAGAATATCCGTGGATTTTGGGAATATGTGCGCATTAGCGGACGTTATAATCATTTTTTTTATAATCAGCCTTTCCTGCAACAATGGTTCGAAAAAACATCGGTTGGGACTCTCCGAGGCGGATGGCTTTGGATCCTGAAATATTTCATGACGATGATGCCGGTCTTGTTCCCGTTTTATGGGCTTGCCGTTATATATCTTTCGGTTAAGGCCGTGTGGATTAAGGCATGGCCTGCAAGCGGCAAGCTGGCGGGAATGATCCTTTTGAGTCTGGCCGCCTGCATGATGGCCGAGACAGCTGGTGTCGCCCAGTACGGCGCCAATTATTTTCCGGCCCTGATCGGGCTGCTGGCCTTGATCGGATTTGCTTTGGATGATGTGTCCCGTCACGGCCTGTTTTTTATGGCCCTGACATCCCGACAACGATTGTGGTTAAAACGGTCGGGTGTTGCTGTTCTCGGTCTTCATCTGATCATCAATGCCCTGATGTTTTGGGGAGATATTTATCCCTGCCGTATGGCCAAACGGTATGTTTCCGCAAAGATCCGTGAGCTTCAGCCGCAGCGGATCTTTACGTATCCGTTCCACCCCCAGCGCAAGGCCTTCTTGCGATATCTGGATCAGGATATCATGACCGATCTGTCTTGGTCCCCGATCCAGACTCTCGTGCAGGCCCGGGAGGGGGTTGTGCTTTTGCCGCCGGTCACGGGGGATTCGATCTATATCGCGGCGACGAGCCCCTATATCCATTTTGATCAGGATCTTTTTTTGAATACCTTGATCCAAACGGGGCAGTTGCCGAAATATGCCTTGGCTTCTTATCGGACGTTGGCGAGCAGCCGTTTTTGGTTGCATGAAGAAGAGATCCTGACCTACCGCCGTCTGATCCTGGGGCATGGCTTTGAGAATAACCGTTCCTTGGGTCGGATTTGGATATTGGATGCCGAACGGTTGAGCCGCGATCTGGGAAAATTTTCTCCTCAACCGGAAGAGTTGTATTTGATGCGCGAAGACATGCGCCGGATTGGAACCAAAAAGAAATTTTTGGTTTATCGGGGAGATTTGCAACCTGTTCCGACACCGCTGAACCTGAGGCGCCTTCGCGTCACGTTGCAGAAAATCGGTTCACCCCGGGACAGTCTGCGGGCCTATGTTTATAAACTGGACGACCAGCAGCCGGTCTGGATTCCGGCGGCAGAACATTTTTATTCCCTGCCGCTTCTGGCGGTTGAGATCAGCGCTGATCCGACGGGCCAACAGGCCGAGTTCCGTTTTGATCCTCCGCTGAGGTTGACCCCCGGGCCGCATTACATCGTCATTTACCGTACCGGCCAGGCCGATGATGATCATTATTATCTTGTCCGCAGAAAGGACCTGACGTTCCCTCCCGGCCGATAAGGAAAAATGGCGAGCAAAATTTTTTTGAAAAGAACGAAACATCTTTACAATTTCGGAAGAATTATATATCATACATTTCAGTTTCAAAAGGAGAGATGATGAGCGCTGTCTTGGAACATAATTTGAAGAAAACGCCGTTGCATGCCCAACACAACCACCTGCAGGCCAAGATGGTCCCGTTCGGCGGTTGGTCGATGCCTTTGCAATACGAGGGCATTCTCGCCGAATACGATCATACCCGCCAGCATGTATCTGTTTTTGACACATCCCATATGGGCGAATTTTTGATTCACGGCCCGGCCCGGGAGACCGGGCTGGAAAGGATCGTGACCCAGCCGTTAACATCCATGCCTTGTCATATCGGCCGATACGGGATGATGTGCAACGAGGCCGGCGGGGTTATTGACGATTTGATTGTCTTTCGTTTGGAAGAAGAACGATGGATGCTGGTCGTCAATGCCGGCACGACCGAGGGAGACGCCGCCCATATCCAAAAGCATCTCGACCCCTCGGCCGGTTTTGAAGACATTTCTTCTGAAACAGGGAAACTCGATGTGCAAGGGCCGGCGGCCCGCGATATCTTGAGGAAATTGGTCCCTGGTATCGACGAGCTGAGGTATTTCTCATTCAGTTATTATGATGTGCTTGGATGCCGGGCGATGGTCAGCCGCACCGGTTACACCGGGGAACTTGGTTATGAGATCTTTTATCCCTGGAAAAATATGGCCTCCCTCTGGGACTGGCTGCTTGCCCAGGGTGTCCATCCGGCGGGACTGGGTGTTCGCGATGTGCTCAGGCTTGAAATGGGGTACAGTCTTTATGGGCATGAGTTAAATGCCGAGATCACCCCTTTGGAGGCCGGTTTGACCCGTTTCATCGATTGGGATAAAGATTTCATCGGCCGGGAAGGTCTGCTTCAGCAGAAAGAGAAAGGCATTTCTCGACGACAAGTTGGGCTGATTTCCTGCTCGCGCCGTTCACCCCGCGCCGGACACGGGCTAAACGATAGCCAGGGCCGCCGGATTGGGACCGTGACCAGTGGTTCTTTTTCGCCCGGGGTCAATAAAGGGATCGGGCTGGCCTTGATCGAAGATGATTTTCGGCCCGAAGATCAACAGAACACAATAATGGTTGGGGATGGCACAAATGGTTTTGCGGCCGATCTTTCACGTCCGCCTTTCTATAAGCAGGGAACGTTGAAAAAGTAAAGGAGAGCTGTATGGAAATTTATAATCATTATCATTATACCAAAGAGCATGAATGGATCAATCTGGAAGACGGGATCGGGACCGTCGGGATCACGGACTACGCCCAATCCTCGTTAGGCGATATAACCTTTGTGGAGTTGCCCGCCGTCGGTAGCGAGGTTGAACAGTTTGAGCAACTGGCATCCGTCGAGTCTGTAAAAGCCGCCAGTGATATTTTTAGCCCAATGTCGGGCAAGGTGACGGAGACCAATAGTGAATTGGAATCCAACCCGGGGTTGATCAATAAAGATTGTCTTGAAAAAGGGTGGCTGGCCAAGATAGAGATCTCCGATCAGCAAGAGCTTTCCAACCTTATGACCGCTGACGAATATCGCAGCTATCTGAAAAGTCTGGATTCCTAATCCACTTTCTCGTCGCATTTTTTCGGCAATCCCCCGCGTGTAAAGATTTATAGTGAGGACAGACATATCGTGAATCCCTATATACCCCATACGGCCGAAGATATCCGTCAGATGCTGGCGGCCATTGATGAACCGAGCCTGGAGGCCTTATTCGCTGACCTGAAAGATTTTCCTCCGGGCTCTTTTGATATCCCGCCCGGGCAGAGTGAAGGCGAGGTCCTGGCACACCTTCATCGCTTGGCCGGACAAAATGCCTCTCAACGGACCCTTTTTATCGGCGGGGGATATTATGACCATTACGTTCCCCCGACGGTGAATGCCCTGGCTTCGCGGGGTGAATTTGTCACGGCCTACACACCGTATCAACCGGAATGTTCGCAGGGCACGCTGCAGGCCTTGTATGAATTCCAGAGTTCGATGGCGACCCTGACGGGCATGGATGTTGCCAATGCCTCGCTGTATGACGGTGGCACAGCCCTTTACGAAGCCATGATGATGGCTCTGCGTTTGACGCGGCGTTCCCGGGTGGTGATGGACGGAGGGGTCAGCCCAATTTACCGCAAGATTCTAAGGAGTTATACCCGAAATTTGAATATTGAATTCGTCGAGGCCCCCGTGGTTCACGGCCGCAGTGACCGGGATGCGGTGAGCCCTTTATTAAACGATAAGACTGCGGCGCTGATCTTGCAGAATCCCAACTTTTTTGGTGCTATTGACGATCATACGGATATCATAAGCCAGGCCCATGATCGCGGGGCCTTGGCCATCGAAAGCGTTTATCCGGTCTCTTTGGGTATCCTCAAGACCCCGGGTGAGATGGAGGCGGACATTGTCACCGGCGAAGGCCAATCCTTGGGGCTGCCGCTGAATTTTGGCGGCCCTTATTTGGGATTTATGGCCACGCGTCGGCGTTATGTGCATAAGATGCCGGGCCGTCTGGTCGGCCAGACTGTTGACCGACAGGGCCGGACATGCTTTGTCAACACCTTGCAGGCGCGGGAGCAACATATCCGCCGGGAGAAGGCGACATCAAATATCTGCACGAATGTTGCCTTGAATGCCGTTCAGGCGCAGATCTATCTGGCCTTGCTCGGTCGGCAGGGGATGCGGCATCTGGCCCTCCTGAATTTGGAAAAGGCCGAACTGGCCCGGCAACGGCTGGAACAGATTTCCGGAGTGGAGGTCAAACGCAGCACTCCGACCTTCAATGAATTCACCGTTTTCTTGCCCTGCGATGCCAATTTTTTGGTGAGCGCCATGCTTTCCAAAGGGTATGTGGCCGGATTTCCCCTGGGGCGTTATTATCAGAATATGGAAAACTATATGACTGTCGCGGTCACGGAAAAACGCACCCGGGACGAAATCCTGCGGTTTGCCGATTGTCTTGAAGAAAGCATCGTCGAGATTCAACATATTGAATACGCCTGAGAGATCGTTCAATCATGGAACTTATCTTCGAAAAAAGTGTTAAAGACAGACGCGGACTACGCCTGCCCAAAAGCGAAGGGACGGCCCAGGCCTTCTGCCCGGATCATCTGAAAAGACACTCTCCGCCTGACCTGCCCGAGGTA
This sequence comes from uncultured Planctomycetales bacterium, assembly GCA_964494745.1. Lineage (GTDB taxonomy): Bacteria > Omnitrophota > Gorgyraeia > Zapsychrales > JANLHA01 > CAZBSU01. The sequence continues at coordinate 6,406 of CAZBSU010000085.1, forward strand.
TCGGAGCTGGATGTCGTTCGCCATTATACGGCCTTATCGCAGCTTAATTATTCTGTGGACACACAATTATACCCGCTTGGTTCGTGTACGATGAAGTACAATCCGAAATTTACCGAGGCCGCTGCGGGTGATCCCGGTTTCGCCCAACTGCATCCTTTGTTGCCCCAGCTGCCGCAAGGGGAGCGTTTGTGCCAGGGGGCCTTGAGGGTGTTGTTCGAAACGGAGCGCCTTTTATGTGAGATGACGGGGATGGATCATATAACCCTCCAGCCCTTGGCCGGGGCCCACGGTGAGTTGACGGGGGTTATGCTTATGGCTGCCTATCATCGTGCCCGGGGGAATAAGAAGAAGATCATCCTTGTTCCGGATTCGGCGCATGGGACCAATCCGTCTTCGGCCTCGATTGCGGGCTACACCACGGTCGCTGTCCCGACCAATCAGCGCGGGCTCATGGACCTGGAGCATCTGAAACGGGCGGTTTCAGAAGACGTGGCCGGCCTGATGCTGACATGCCCCAATACCCTGGGCCTTTTTAATCCGGACATCGGCCGGATCTGCGATATGATCCATGCGGTCGACGGACTGATGTATTATGACGGGGCGAACCTGAACGCCATCTTGGGGCAATGCCGGCCCGGGGATATCGGCTTTGATATTGTTCACCTCAATCTGCACAAGACCTTTGCCACACCGCACGGAGGGGGTGGCCCGGGATCCGGACCCGTTGGGGTCAAGGAAGGCCTGGAGCCCTATTTGCCGATCTCGCGAGTGAAAAAAAGACCAGAGGGATCATTTTATCTTGATTATGATTATCCGGAATCGATCGGATATCTCGCGTCTTTTTATGGGCACTTTTCCGTGATCCTCAAGGCTTATGCCTATATTCTGTTATTGGGAAAAGAGGGTTTGATCGAAACCGGACGGCATGCCGTTTTGAACGCCAATTATCTCATGCGGGGTTTGCGGGATCATTATGATATCCCGTATGCTCAACGTTGCATGCATGAATTTGTGTGTTCGGCCTCCCGCCAGGCCCGTCATGGCGTGCATGCCTCGGACATCGCCAAGTTTTTGATTGATGAAGGCATTCACCCTCCGACCGTGTATTTCCCTTTGATTGTCAAGGAGGCCCTGATGATCGAGCCGACCGAGACCGAGACCAAAGAATCTCTGGATAAGTTCATCACGGCCATGGCTCGGGCGGCGGAATTGGCTCGGGACGATCCGGAGGCCTTCCAACAGTTTCCCCGGACTACCCCCGTTCATCGACCCGATGAGGTCAGGGCGGCCAGGGAGATCAAGACCAATTTTTTCTATCACCCTTCGGCGGACTAAATCCCCGGTTTGACATTATTTTCAGTGATGATTCTGCGCGATATTTCCTTGTCCGATCCTTGGGATAACATAAGTTTTGATGATGTCCTGCTGGCTCGGGCTGAAGAAAACAGCGGGCCGGAATACCTGCGGCTTTGGGAGTCGTCTCGGCCGTTTATTGTCATGGGCCGCATCAGCCGTGAGGACCAGGATTTGTTGTCGGGGCTGGTGAGGCAGGACGGCATCCCGGTTCTGCGTCGCTCGTCGGGTGGAGGGACGGTTGTCCAGGGACCGGGTTGTTTGAATTATGCCCTGGTCATGGATAAGAATCGTTCGTCGGATTTGGCGGATGTCAATCGCTCCTATCGGGCGATATTGTCCCATTTGGTTCAAAGCCTATCCCGTTTTTGTCCCGGCATCGATTTTAGACCTCTATCTGATTTGGTTATGACGCAGGGGCCAGCACTCGAGCGGAAATTTTCAGGCAATGCCCAGCTATACTCATAACTTACAATCGTATTCGATCCG
>CAZBSU010000086.1:0-8132 GCA_964494745.1 uncultured Planctomycetales bacterium
TTTTACGCAAATTGCGGCAGTTTCAGGATCTGGGGCATACGGTCTATTTTTTGATCGGTGATTTTACGGCCCAGATCGGCGATCCCACCGGACGCGATCAGCTGCGTCCCAAAATGGACGCGGGCACGATCAAAGAAAATGCCCGGACCTACAAGCGCCAGGTCTTTAAGATACTGGATCCGGCCAAGACCAAGGTGGTTTTCAACAGCCGGTGGCTTAATTCCTTATCGCCTCAATCCATGCTGGAATTGGCCTCCCTCTCGACCGTGGCCCAGATGTTGGTCCGCGCGGATTTCAAACAGAGATTCGAGGCCGGACGTGAAATCAGCATCCTGGAATTTATTTATCCGCTTTTGCAGGGATATGACTCGGTCCATTTAAAGGCGGATATCGAGTTGGGCGGTATCGACCAGAAATTCAACCTTTTGATGGGGCGCCAGATCCAGGAAGCGCATGGTCAGGCCCCTCAGGTGGTCATGATGACCCCGTTGCTCGAAGGGACGGACGGGGTCAAAAAGATGAGCAAGTCCCTGGGGAATTATATCGGTATCGATGAAGGCCCCGATCAGATTTTCGGCAAGGTCATGTCGATCAGCGATGAGCTGATGTGGCGGTATTATGAGATCTTAACGGATGCGGACCTGAATGCCGTTCGGCAGTTGCATCCGAAAGAGGCCAAATTATCTCTCGCCCAGACAATCGTCGCGCAGTTTCATCCGGCCCGCCAAGCTCAGGACGCACGCCGAGAATTCGAACGGGTTTTCAGCCAGAAAGAGCTCCCGGAGGAGATGCCTGAATATCGTTTGGACCGCCAGGGTGGCGAGCTTTTGATTGATGTGTTGGTCCAAAGCGGCTTGGTGGCCTCCAAGAAGGAAGCCCGGCGCCTGCTGAAGCAGGGAGCGGTGACGGTGGAAGGGGCCCGGGTCCATGACGAACAATATCCCGCTGCCTGCGGGATCGTCAGAATCGGCAAACGGCGTTTTTTGAGAATCCGGTAAGGATTTCGGCCGGGACTTAAGCTTAATATTATGAATACGATAGATTTCAAGACAAAAAATTAATTGCTTGACAAACAATAATTGTTAAATTATACTAACCATTTTAATTGCCCCTGTAGCTCAGCCGGTAGAGCACGTCCTTGGTAAGGACGAGGCCACCGGTTCAAGTCCGGTCGGGGGCTCTGCCAATTATTTAAGCGATGCGCGACAAGATACAATTTGAATGCACGGCCTGCCGTCGGATCAATTACAACAGCACCAAGGATAAAAAGAAGCATCCGGATCGGTTGGAATTTAAAAAATATTGTCGGTTTTGCCGTAAACATACCGTCCATAAAGAGATGAAGAAGTAAACGCTGGGTTTTGTGACCGGCTGACGCCTTTCGATAGGGGATCAGGATATAGGCCTGTAGCTCCAACTGGCAGAGCGACGGTCTCCAAAACCGTATGTTGTAGGTTCGAATCCTACCAGGCCTGCTTTACTGAAGCAATATCATTTAAGAGTCATGATAGCAAAAGTAAAAAAATTTATCCTCGAAGTTATTAGTGAATTAAAAAAGGTGTCCTGGTCGTCACGTAAGGAAGTGATCGATTCCACCTGGCTGGTTATCGTCAGCGCGGGATTCCTGGGCCTGTTTATCGCGTTCACGGATTTTCTTTTATCCCGGGTAATCGGATTGGTTATGTAGGCTATGGTTATGAAATGGTATGTTATTCACACGCAAACCGGGGCTGAGGAAAAGGCCCGGGCCGGCTTGGAAAGCCGTATGGCCACGACCGCCCTGAAAGAATATATCGGAGAGATCGTGGTGCCCACCGAACAGGTTTCCGAGATCCACGGCGGCAAAAAAAGGATCACCTCCCGCAAATTTTTTCCGGGGTACATCCTTGTCCACATGGAGATGAATAAGGAAAGCTGGTATCTGGTCAAAACCACCCCCGGCATCACCGGTTTTATCGGGCCCGGACGCCGGCCGACGCCGATCTCGGATGATGAGGTTCAGCAGATCATTCAGCGGACGGAAGATACCGAGACGAAGCCTAGCCCGAAGGTCACCTTTGACGTCGGTGAGGCGGTTCGCATCTCGGAAGGCCCTTTTGCGAATTTTAGCGGCTCCGTGATGGAGGTCTTCCCGGACCGCGGTAAATTGAAAGTCAGCGTTTCGATTTTCGGCCGTTCGACTTTGGTCGAGATGGAATATTGGCAAGTGGAGAAAATTTAACATGGCGAAAGAAGTCACCGCGCAGATTAAATTGTATGTCCCCGCCGGTCAGGCCAATCCGGCCCCGCCGGTCGGGCCAGCCTTAGGCCAGCATGGGATCAATATCATGGGGTTTTGCAAGGCCTTCAATGAGAAAACCAAGGGCCGCGAGGGGCTCATCCTCCCGGCCATTATCACGGTTTATAAAGACCGGTCTTTCGATTTCATTATCAAGACGCCGCCAACGTCGGTCCTGATCAAAAAGGCCGCGAATCTGGCCAAGGCCTCGGGGCAGGCCGGTAAGGAGAAGATCGCCACGTTGACGCGGGACAAGGTCCGCGAGATCGCCAAGACCAAAATGGAAGATTTGAACACCCAGGATTTCGATCAGGCCATGCGGAGCATTGAAGGAACGGCACGGAGCATGGGCATTGAGGTGGTGGACGGATGACGACTTTAACCAAACGCAAAAAATCTTTTTCCGAGATCGTTGAGAAAAATAAGGTCTATCCGCTTGAAGAGGCCTTGCCCATTCTCGGCAAGTTTCCCCAGGTCAAATTTGACGAAACCGTTGAGATCCATATCGACTTGAATATCGATCCGAAAAATTCCGATCAGGCCGTACGCGGTTCGGTGGTCCTGCCGCACGGGACCGGTAAGAAGATCCGCATTGCCGTTTTTTGCAAAGGCGAAAATCTGCAGAAGGCCCGGGCCCTTGGCGTTGAGCTGGTCGGCGCGGACGAACTGATTGAGAAGGTCAGCCAGGGGTTTCTGGATTTCGACAAGGTCGTCGCCACGCCGGATATGATGCGAGACGTCAGCAAGCTCGGCAAGATTCTGGGGCCGAGGGGCCTCATGCCCAGTCCTAAGGCCGGGACGGTCACGAATGATATAGAAAAGGTTATTGAGGAACTTCGGGCCGGCCGGGTTGAATTCCGCAATGATAAACAGGGGGATATTCATGCCGGTCTGGGGAAACGTTCGTTTACACCCCAACAATTGATGGAGAATATTCGGCATTTTATGGGGGCCCTTATCCATAACAAACCGGCTTCGGTTAAGGGCGCGTTCATCAAGAACGTCTATCTCTCGACAACCATGGGGCCGGCGTTGAAGATTTCGGTTTAGTAAGTCCTTCATTTTAAGGAAAACTGGGGAAAGAGATATTATGGAAAAGGTCGGGAAGTTACTGCGGACGAGTTTGCTGAAGGAGATCGAGGACAGCGTCCAGACGAAAAACAATACTTTTCTTTTAACCTATTCGGCCATCACGGCCTCGCAGATTAATGATCTGCGCAAGGATCTGAAGCAGGCCGGCGCCGATATGTTTGTTTCACGCAATCGTTTGGCCCGACTGGCCCTGACCAGCCACGAGCAGGAAGAAATGGCGGGGACGATTAAAGGGCAGACCGCTTTTGTCTGGTCTGACGCCGATGCGGTAACGGTCTCCAAACTGCTCACGGATTTCGCGAAAAAATATGAGGGATTTCAGATCCAGGGCGGGCTGTTGGACGGTTCTTATCTTAATAAAGCCGCGGTGGACCGTTTGGCCCATCTCCCGAGCCGGGAAGTCCTCCAGGCCCAGTTATTGCAGATGATGCTTGCACCTCTCACGCGTTTGGCCGGGGCCTTGAACGCCAAGTCGCGTGATCTGTTATCGATTTTGAAACAATTAAGCGAAAAAAAGGGAGGTAGTTAAAATGGCAGAAGAAAATACAAATGCCGCCAGTGCAACGGAAGAAAAGAAGGAAAGCGTCGAGCTTTCCCCGAAACTGGAAGAGTTGGCCAAGAAGATTGAAGAGCTAACGGCATTGGAGTTGGCGGATCTCGTCAAGGGTCTCGAGGATCGCTTGGGGATTCAGGCCGCCGCGCCCATGCCGGCCGGCATGATGATGGCTGGCGTTCCTGCGGGAGGCGCAGCCGCAGCCGAAGAAGAAAAGACAAGCTTCTCGGTTGTCTTGGCCGATGTCGGGTCAAACAAGATCTCGGTCATTAAGGAAGTGCGGGCCGCGACCAACCTGGGATTAAAAGAGGCCAAGGATCTGGTTGAGGCCGCCCCGAAAGCCGTTAAAGAAGATGTGCCCAAGGAAGAAGCCGAAGAGCTTAAGAAAAAGCTTGAGGCCGCCGGCGCCAAAGTCGAATTGAAATAATTCCTTGCGTTGTCTCTTATCCGGCACCAAGGCAATAGCAACATATCCGCAAAGGTATTGCATGTGCCGCCATTCTCAGCCTGGAATGTCTGCAATAGTAATGGGATGTCCATCTCTGCGGATTAACTAATTGTCAACACATCAAGCCCAAGAGTTCTTATGAAAAAACTCAATATACGCAATTTTGGTAAGATCCAGGATACGTTCAGTTTACCGCAGCTATTGGCGGTTCAGTTGGATTCTTATAGGTCTTTTCTCCAGCGCGAAGCCCCGGTGGATCAGAGAAAAGACCAGGGATTGGAGGAGGTCTTTCGGGAGGTGTTCCCGATGGAGAGCTATGACGGCCAAATCAAACTGGAATATATCAGCTACTATATCGGCAAGGAGAAGTATTCGGCGGCTGAATGCCAGCGCCGCAGTATGACCTATTCGGCTCCCTTGAAGGTCAAACTTCGCCTGATCACCCCGATCGATATCAAAGAGCAGGAGGTCTATTTCGGCGACTTCCCGTTGATGACGGATACGGCCACCTTTATTATCAACGGAGATGAGCGGGTTGTCGTTTCGCAGATTCAGCGCCCTCCGGGGGTGTCTTTCGAGGAAGAGATGCATCCGACCGGAAAGAGCCTTTATCACGGGCGGATCATCCCGTCGCGAGGGGCCTGGTTTGAGGTCAAATACGATCTGAATGATATCCTTTCTGTTTATATTGACCGCCGCCGCAATTTTCCCGCCACCCAGATCCTGAGAGTTATGGGGCTTTCCAGTAATGAAGACATGCAGCAGATGTTCGGCGATGACTACCCTAAATTGAAAAACACCTTAGAACGTGATGCCACCCAGAACAAAGAAGAGGCCCTGTTGGATTTTTACCGCAAGATGCGCCCGACCGAACCAGCGACGATCGAGGTGGCCGAGGCCTTATTTTACCGTTTGTTTTTTGATCCGAAACGCTATGACCTCAGCAAGGTCGGCCGGCACATCATCAACCGAAAATTGGGGACCAACGTCCCATTGGACAACAAGGTCCTGGATATCAATACGGTCGTGGCGGTTTTGCAGTACCTGTTCGGCCTGCGCGAAAATCGCGGCGAGACTGATGATATCGACCACCTGGGCAACCGGCGCATCAAGACCGTCGGGGAACTGGTCCAAAATCAGGTCCGGATCGGCTTGGCGCGGCTGGAGAGATCGATCAAAGAACGTCTGGTCGTCATGAGTTCTTTCGAGAATCTGACCGCCCATCATCTCATTAATTCCCGTCTCTTCTCCAATCAGGTTCATGATTTCTTTGCCCGCAGTCAATTATCGCAGTTCATGGATCAGGTCAATCCGCTTTCCGAGATGACCCACAAGCGCCGTTTGAGCGCCTTGGGGCCCGGCGGGCTTTCACGCGAGAGGGCCGGGTTCGAGGTGCGCGACGTTCACCCGACTCATTACGGCCGGGTCTGTCCGATTGAAACCCCGGAGGGGCCGAATATCGGTTTGATTTCTTCCTTAACCACCTGTTCCCGCGTCAATGAGCTTGGCTTTATCGAAACGCCCTATTATAAAGTGGAAGACGGTCAGGTCTCCCGGAAGATCGAATTTTTGACGGCCGATATTGACCAGAATAAATATATCGCCCAGGCCAACGCTGCCGTGAACGACTCGAACAAGCTGGTCGGCCCGGTGGTGGTCTGCCGGCACCGGACGGATTTTCCGAAGGTCAAGCCGGAGGAGATCGACTATAAAGATGTTTCCCCGAAACAGTTGGTTTCGGTCGCGAGCTCTCTGATCCCTTTTCTGGAGCACGACGACGCGAACCGCGCCCTGATGGGGGCCAACATGCAGCGCCAGGCCTTGCCGTTAATGCAGACCGAGGTCCCGTTTGTCGGAACCGGAATGGAAGAAAAGGTCGCCCGGGATTCGGGGGTCGTGGTGATTGCCCGTAATGCCGGAAAAGTGACCAAGGTTGACTCCCGGGAGATCGTGGTCGGTAAAGACATTTACCCCTTAAAGAGTTTTGTCCGGTCCAATGCCAATACCTGCATCCTGCAAAAGCCGATCGTGCAGCTTGGGGATGAGGTAAAAGCGGGACAGATCATTGCCGACGGCATGGGCTCCAAGGCTGGCCGTTTGGCGTTGGGGCGCAATGTCCTGGTGGCCTTCATGCCCTGGCGGGGATACAATTTTGAGGATGCCATTCTCGTGAACCAGCGTCTGGTCAGCGAGGATATCTATACCTCCATTCATGTTGAAAAATTCGAGGTGGAGGCCCGCGAAACCCGTTTGGGGAATGAAGAGATCACGCGCGATATTCCCAATGTCGGCGAAGATGCCCTGAAAGACCTGACGGCCGACGGTATTGTCCGGATCGGGGCCGAGGTCAAGGCCGGGGATATTTTGGTCGGCAAGGTGACCCCCAAGAGCGAAAAGGAGCTTACCCCCGAAGAGAGGCTTTTGCGGGCGATCTTCGGCGAGAAGGCTGCCGATATCCGGGACACCTCATTGACCCTCCCACCCGGCATCGAAGGCGTTATTGTTAATACCGAGGTCTTTCAACGGACCGAGCGTGGCCGCAAATCCAAGGCCGATAAGGCTAAGGAGCAAGAGGCGATCAAGAAGATTAAGGAATATTATAAGCAGGAGATCGATTTTATCGAGTCGGAAAAGGAAAAGAAACTTTGTAAATTGCTGAATGTAACGCCCTCCAAGCTGGCCGGGATCAATATCGAGCAGGACGTCGAGGATGGTGAGGTCCGCGAGGTCGTCGAATTCTTTAACCATAAGATTGAAGAGCTCGCCGAGGAAGAGAACCAGGAGATCGAACGGGTCCGCCGCGGCGATGAATTGCCGGCAGGGGTCCTCAAGCGGGTTGTCGTTTATGTCGCGACCAAACGCAAATTGGCCGAAGGCGACAAGGTCGCGGGTCGGCACGGGAATAAAGGGATCATTTCCCGTATCCTCCCGCCGGAGGACATGCCTTTCCTGGAGGACGGGACCCCGGTGGATATCGTTTTGAATCCCCTGGGGGTGCCTTCGCGCATGAACGTCGGGCAGCTTCTTGAGACCCATTTGGGTTGGGCCGCGCACGCGCTCGGGTTCTATGCCGAGACCCCGGTCTTCAACGGCGCGAGTGAAAAAGAGATCCAGAATCTTTTGCGTGAGGCGGGTCTGCCACAAGAGGGCAAGACCACGGTTTATGACGGATACACGGGCCAGGCTTTCGACCAAAAGATCACGGTCGGTTATATCTATATGTTGAAGTTGAATCACCTTGTCGACGAGAAGATCCATGCGCGTTCGATAGGACCCTATTCCCTGGTCACTCAGCAACCCCTGGGCGGCAAGGCCCATTTCGGAGGCCAACGCTTCGGCGAGATGGAGGTCTGGGCGCTCGAGGCGTATGGGGCGGCCTATACGCTGCAGGAGATGCTCACGGTCAAGAGTGACGACGTGGCCGGTCGCAGTCAGATTTACGAGGCGATCGTCAAGGGTGAACAGAAATTGACAACCGGGACCCCCGAATCCTTTAACGTCCTGGTGAAAGAGCTGCAGGGCCTGTGCCTGGATATCAAATTGGAGCAGAGTGGCCAGGAAGCGCCCAAAGATAAACGCAAATAATTTTTTACAATAATTTTTCTTAAGGAGAGACGATGGCGACCTTTAAGAAAGACGATTTCGATAGCGATTTTATTTCAATCAAGATTGCGTCCCCGGACGTGATTCGTTCTTGGTCCCAGGGCCCGGTCAAGAAGGCGGAGACATTGAATTACCGCACTCTGAAACCGGAAAAGGAC
>CAZBSU010000087.1:0-8083 GCA_964494745.1 uncultured Planctomycetales bacterium
CCAAGGACATGCCGCGGCCTCGACATTGATCGAGAACGGGTCGTCCCCGGCGGGCTGCGGATAATCATAGACAAAATAATTGATCATCTCCTCGATCCGCACCGCGTCCGGCGGCGGCAGCTTGTAATTATTGAGAAAACGGCGGACATTGGCGTAGGAAGCGGTATCCACGTCGATCGAAAAGGTCGACAGCGGATTCTCCTGGACATCCAGGAACTCGTTCTCGTAAATGCGGTCATACGCTTCAGTGTTAAACGACCGGGGCTGGGTCTCCTGATCAAGCCAAAAATCCAGGCCTTCGCGCAGCACGCCTTTGCTGCCGTAGGCTGGGGCTTTGTCCGCATCATGACCGCCGCGGATCTTTTCGGCCGGCGGCTGTGACACGGCCTGCCGCGAGACAGCCCCTGCGGCCGTGACATCGGCCTTATAGTCCACCCCGGCACTCCAAACTCCAGGATCCCATGAAGACTGCTGGTAACCGCTCCTGCCTTCGTTAACCCTGCGGATGTCCTCCTTTTTGGGGGTACTAACGGCGTACTCATCCCGACTCACAGAATATTCCGACTCAAGATAATACGGCTCGTATTGATTGATCCTGCCTTGCTTGCGCGCCGGTTCGATGCTGGCCACATCCTGCCACCCGAGTTGGGCCTGGTCGCCGTGCCTGCTCGCTACGGTGGTGACCGTGCGGACGTTTTGATTCGAGACAGAATACCGAGCCCCGATATCATCCGTGGCCGACCGCAGCCGGCCCTGAATCCCGCGTTTGACATACACCTGCAGCGAAAGCATGGTGGCCAGGATCACAAGCAAAAATGTCGCGCCCTGAACCAAATTCATCGATATTTTGGTTTTCATCTCTCTGCCCTCCCGTAATTTTCTGTTGATCTTTTGTTCACAGTCGGGAGAGAGGTCCTCATCGCTCAGACCCTGCAGGGAAGTGGAGAGCTTCCTGAGGTCATTGTAATACCGGCGGCAGTCATCGCACGCCGCCAGATGTTTCTCAACGGTGATCTTTTCTTCATGGCTGGCTTCCCCATCGATATAAACGGAGATCAACTGCCGGATATGTTCATGTTCAGCCATCATGTTCCTCCGTGATCAGCCCGGCCAACCGGTCGCGCAGGCGGCTGCGGGCGCGAAAAATCAAGATCTTGACGTTCTCAAGCGTGCATTGGCGCACGGCCGCGATCTCACTGTAACTCATGCCGTGGTATTCCCTTAAAACAAGAGCCTCCTTCTGGTCCAGAGGAAGCTCGTAAATGGCTTTTTTGATCTGCCGGGCGGTCTCCCGTTTGTGGATCTCCTGCGGCGGCAGGTCACGCGTGTCCGGGATATCCCATTCTTCATATTGTCCGGACTGGCTGTTGCGAAACCAAAATCCCATGGTTTTATTCCTTTTGCGGATCCGGGTGATGCAGGCATTGCGCGCCACCGTGAACAACCAGGTCGAAAATGGCACACCTGGCTTGGGGACATAAGCCTTGTTCCGCACCGACAATACCAGCATCACATCCCCGGTCACATCTTCGGCATCGGCCCGGTTTCCCAAAATACGCAGGGCGAAGTTAAAAACCGGGCGTTTGTACCGTTCAAACAGCGCGCTCAGCGCCGCCCGATCGCCTTTTTGACCGTCAAGGATCAGTTCTTCGTCCTGTTTCTCCATGGAACCTTCTTTGCGATGTTTTTCCTCTCTCCTATCTGTTAAACGGGCGAGAGGCCGAAAAGTTACAAAAAAAACGCCGCCCCGCAGAGGGCCGAAACCCCGCGAAAGGACAGCGCTATTTTACACCTAAAACCAAACAGATCAAAGGTCAAAAATGAAAGGTGACTCAAGGTTTTCTGAAATACGTAAAGGCTCAGCCCCCCTATTGACGGTTGACCGAATGATCTGGGGAAAATCAAAAGTCACCCGCCTTGTGACGCCAAGATCAAAAAACCTTAAGGTCATGGTGTCTGCTTCTTGGCGAGTTCCGCAGCGAAGCGAGGATGTTTGAGCCAAGAAGCAGACACCATGACCTTAAACCCCGTTCTCTCTGACCTGTTTATGGCATGAAACGGTCCAGCTCCATCAGCTTGGCCGTGGTGCCGAAACGCTTATTGTCGCGCACGAATTCGATCTCGACCTCATCCCCAGCCGTACCGCCATCAAGGATGTCGATCAGGTTCTCGTTATTCTCGACCTTTTTGCCGTCGATCGCAACGATCACGTCCCCTAAAATAATATCGCCGTAAGGGCTGCGCCGGGTGGCTCGCAGGCCGGCGACATCGGCGGCACTGCCGCGCTCGATCTCCAGGATGACCGCGCCGCGGACGCCCAGGCGCCGGCGAATCGGATCCGGCACCATCGTGATCCCGAGCCCGACCCGTTTCACGCGGCCGTGCTGGATCAGTTCCGGCACAACGCGTTTGACGATATCGATCGGGATCGCCAGGCCGACCCCGGCGGACGCTCCCGACGGGCTGAAGATCGCGGTCGACACGCCGATGACCTTGCCGCTCGAGTCGAACAAAGGCCCGCCGGAATTGCCGGGATTGATCGCGGCATCGGTCTGAATCATGTCGTGGATCTTGCGGCCGCCCAGGGAACGGATCGTGCGGCCGACCGAACTGACGACCCCGGTCGTCAGCGAATAATCCAGGCCGAACGGATTGCCGATCGCGATCGTGTGCTGGCCGACCTGAAGATCAGACGACTCGCCGATCGCGACCGGCTGCAATTTTTCGTCGGGCGCATTGATCTTCAGCACCGCCAGATCGTGATTGGGCGAAAGCCCCACGACCTTGGCCGGATAGGATTTCTGATTCTCCAAAATGACCTCGATCCGGTCGGCCTGAAAGACCACGTGAAAATTCGTCACGATATGCCCCTGATTATCCCAAATGAACCCCGACCCCGCGCCCTGCGGGATCTCATAGGTATTGTCCGTGAACCAGTCCCACTGCAGGGAGGCATTTTTGATAAAAACGACTGAAGACGCGTTCTTCTTGAAGATCGAGATGGTTTTCTCTTCCGACGGCAACAGGTCGGCCGAGACAGCCGGCCGGGACGCGGCCAGAATCCCTGCGGCAAGGATAAAAATAAAACCGCCCCTCTTATTTCTTGGGAATCGTGATGACAAGGGTATCTCCTTTCTGCTGGGTCTCGACCTTGGACGTATCCGCGTCCACCGGCAACGGGATGGTCTTCATAAACGATCCCTTGGCTCGCGACTCGATAATGCGCCCGGGGTCTTGCTGTTTTTCCTGCGCCGAATACTGACCGGTGACGGTCAGGGAATGCTTCTTGATCTCGACATCGACCTCTTCCTTATCCAGACCCTTCAGGTCCAGTCGAATCTCGTAACCGTTGTCCGCTTCTTGCATATCCAGGTCAGCGCCGGGTGTTAGACCGCCGGGAAACGGAGCCTGCATCCGGGGATAACGGGTTTGAAAATTGTCAAACATCCGTTCCATCCTTTCTCGCATGCGGCGCATGTCCAAAAACGGGTCGTCCGCCCAGAAATCGTCGTTAAAAAGAGTGTCGTCCCGGCGCTGGGGTTGAGATTTCTCCTCCTCCAACTGCCGAATACGCGCCTCCAATTCCGCTATCTTCTGCTGCAGGGCCGCGGTATCGTCCTGAGGTACGGCTTGCGCCGCAGGCGGATAAAGAACCAACCCGGCCGTGACCAGGGCCATAAAGGCCGCCCGACTTAATGATCTGTCCCTCCGCATATCATCCCTCCTTTTTATCTTCCGGTGCCCGACCGTTCCTGGGTTTTAAAAAAGGGCATTCCTTTCTGAATTATTATTCTAGACAGAAATGCCCTTGTGTCCAGCGCCTTTTCACTGCGCCTGGGCCGCCTTTTTTAATGAAAATGGACGGCTAGCTCTTGATCTCGATCTTGCGCGGCTGGGCGCTTTGGGCCTTGGGCAACCTCACCGTTAAGACGCCGTGGATAAAGTCGGCCTTAATGCCGCCCCGATCAATGTCGATGTTGAGTTCAAAACGGCGCTCATAACCGACCTGGCGCCGCTCGGTGTACAATGGCTGATACTCTTTCGGGATATCGTCTTTTCTGGTCCGGCCGCGAACGGTCAGCGTATTGCCTTCGAGATTTACATCCAGCGCCTCCTTATCCGCCCCGGGCATGTCCAGTTCCAGGGCGACCTCATTGTCTTTCTCGAAAATATTGACGCTGGGTGTGACCGTGACCAGTTCTGCCGAAGGATCCTTCTTGAACTTATCCAAAATCATTCCTTCCCCCTTTGTAGATACTTAGTTAGGGGCGGGGCATGCTTACCCCACCCGGTATTATTTGACATCAATCTTAATCTGTTTGGGTTTGCTTTCTTCTTTCTTGGCCAGGGTCAGGGTCAACACCCCGTCCTGGTACCGGGCGTCGACTTTTTCCCCGTCGATCTGTGACGGCAGAGGGATCATCCGGCAAAAACTGCCGCTGAAACGCTCGGCCCGGTAATAATTGTCCTCTTTGACCTCTTTCTCTTCTTTCTTCTCGCCCTTGAGGATCAGGTTGTTGTCCTGGACATGAATTTCGATTTCGTCCTTTTTCAAACCCGGCATATCGGCCTTGACGAGGATATTATCCTTTGATTCATGCACGTCGACGGCCGGCGCCCACTGGCTGCCGAGAAGGGTATTTTCGCCCATCGGAAATCGGGCTAATGAAAAATCGAACAGCCGGTTCATCTCGCGCTGGATCTTTTCCATCTCGCCGAAAGGCTCCAACCAAAAATTGTCCCGGTTACGAAACGGTACGAGTGCCATGGTGCTCACCTCCTGTTGTTAAATTTGATATCTAAACACATTCCTTATTTGAATCAAAGAAAACTTTATTTGTCTTCTCACATAGGCGCCTCCTTTCTTTTTTGTCTCTGCTGGTTAGCAGTCCTTACAGGTGAGTGCTAATTTTAAATCAAAAAAATTATTTCCGTCTTCTTTTCTTAAAAGTTCCGGCCTCCATCTGCAAAATAACTTTGAGCCCCTCTACTTTGACATGATGTTCTTTCATATAATACCAACAGTGGCCGATCTTCTTAAGTTCCTTTCTCGAGTACAGGCGGGCCTGATCTTCATTCTCCCGTGGGGGTCTTACAATTCCTTCTTTATCCAGTTTTTTCAGGATCCAGACCGGGATATCGAGGATACGGCAAACCACGCCGGTGGTGAAGACCGGCATGTCGATATCGATCTCGATTTCATCGAAACCTTCGCTGTCAGACCATATCTCCATGCCCCCTCCTTTGAGCTAATGGGAATATACCATAAATCGAAAATCTTTTCAAGGTTTTCGAATTAGTTATTTCGAAAATCGAAATATTATATTTCTAAAAAAGCCGCCGGATGACGTCCATCTCCGGCAGCTGGAATCAGCCCGAATTTGTAAATCCAGGAATAAAAATGAGGAGCAAAAGGGCGATAAAACAGGCCAGCATAAGCAAAAGACCGATAACCTTTAACGGGATCCCGCTTTTCTTCTCTTGAGCCTTACTGGTCCCGTAGGTCGCCAAAAGGCGGATGCGCTCCATGAGATCGGTTTGATTGCAGGGGCGGGTCAGGAACTCCTCGACCCCAAGCTCACGGAAGGGTTTTTCCTCCACCTTGCTTTCTTTCAGAAGCAAAAGCGGCACATCCCGCAGCCGGCGTTCACTTTTGATATCATGGCAGATCTTGACCGGATCCACGCCCTCCAACCCGGCATCCAGAACAATGACATCGGGGACATTATTGATGCCTAAAGTCTTGATAACTTCCGCGCCGTTGCAGGTCGAAATGACATCATAGCCCTTCTTGGTCAGCCGCTCCTCCATCATCTCGACAACATGCGTGCGGTTGTCAGCGATAAAGATCCTTTTCGACATCTTATTCTCCCAGCCCCTCAGGGCGTATCTTGAGTGTTCTGGATATTATCTTAATCCTGACCAGATACTTGTCAAACAATTATTACTTATTATTGTTCGGACCGGAATATGTTAAAACCACGAAAAATTAATCCCGCACCCCGACGGCCAAACAATCTTCAAGTCCTTGCCAAAATCAACGTTTTCATATCCTTGCGCTTGCCGGTCCGCTTCGCGCGCCGGGCAGAACCAACGGTTAACAGCGCCGCAAGTTCAAGATGCGCCCCCAGTCCCAAGAATTCCCGCACCTCATCTTTACGGTTGAGTATCTCTCCCAACCAGCAAGTGCCCAATCCCCGGGCATGCGCGGCCAAAAGCATGTTCTGGATACATGCGCCCATGGCCATAAGGTCTTTGTCCCGATTGTAGGCCGCATTCATGTCAAGAAAAACCGCTATCGTCACCGGCGCCGAAAGGATGGTCTTCCCGTAATGGGTGAATCCGGCCAGGCCG
Organism: uncultured Planctomycetales bacterium; assembly: GCA_964494745.1. GTDB lineage: Bacteria > Omnitrophota > Gorgyraeia > Zapsychrales > JANLHA01 > CAZBSU01. The sequence goes on from CAZBSU010000087.1 coordinate 6,355, forward strand.
GCGCGCTTGTCGGCCGAAGTGATGACCACGAACCGCCAGGGCTGATTGTTCAATCCTGAGGGGGCCCAGCGGCCGGCGTCAAGAATGGCGTTAATTTGAAATGGGGACAGGGTATCAGATTTATACTGCCGAACAGAGCGACGGGATTTGATCAAGTGGGTGACATTCATTAAGATGACCCCTCAGATAAATTCGAAGTCCGAATGTCCTCGACATGAAAACTTGCCGTTTCGAATTTTGGTCCTTTAAGTTTCGGTATTGTTTCGAATTTAGGCTTTCGTATTTCGTATCTTATATCTCGATGTTCATGAACTTCCGCACCACGAGTCCCAGGAAGAAGGAAAAAAAGGCCACCCCCAAGCTCAGCCCGGCCATCTCCAGGAAACGCCGTTTGAACGGGATCTCCTGGGCCACCGAGACATAAAAGGTAAACACAAAAATAACAATAACGGCATTAAGGAGAGTTAGGCCCAAACAAACGAACAAATGGGTCCATAAAAGATACGGTGAGATCAAGAAGATAACCGTTAACAGATAAGCGATACCGGTGTAAACCGCAGCCTTGACCGGATTTTTCTCGCCGCCCTCGGATTTGGTGGAGATGTATTCCGACGCGGCCATGGAAAGGGCCGCCGCGATCCCCGTGATCAGGCCGGCCGTCGCGACCAGGCGCGTGTTTTGCAGGGCCAACGTCAACCCGGCCAGCGCCCCGGTTAATTCGACCAGGGCGTCGTTCAGGCCCAGGACGATCGAGCCGACATATCTAAGCCTTTCCTCGTCGATCATGCGCAGCAGGTCCGCCTCATGCGCATCCTCATCCGCCGCGATCTTTTGGGCATCAGGAACAATGTCGGCGATCGAGCGGTAATTATCCTGGGCATTTTCTTCGCCGCGCTCCATCAGCTTGACCCCGAACGTCAGGCCGAATATCTTTGAGATGAGATAATACCACCCTATTTTAAAACGATCCGGCGCCACGTCCCGCCCGGAATATCTCTTCCATATCTCATAATGTTTCTTTTCATCTTCGGATATCCGCATCAGCACGGAACGGTTATGGCATTCCGGCAACGAACCGGCCAAACGCCGGTACACATGATGCTCAGTGATCTCCGATCTTTGAAACATCAGGACCTTCGCCAAAATTTGCTCGTCCATAGGCCCTCTACGTGTCGAGACAGATTTATTCTTCCGCCGGATCTTGGTCTTCCGAAGGAGTTTCAGCCGGTTCATCATCCGCCCCTTCATCACCCGTGTCAGTCTTCAGCTTTTCATCCTTCTCGCCCTGCCACTCCTTGCGCAGCCTTTTTCTTTCCTGTTTCATCTCCTTCTGGGAATCTTTCATCTTCTCCTGCCAGTCCTCTTCGCCTTCATCGCGCATCTTTTTCCATTCGGCCCGTTTCTCGGTCTGAGTCTCTTTCCGGATTTTTCGATTTTCATCCCGGGTCTCTTTCCACTGCATCTTTGAAGAAACGCCGCCTTTATTGGACTTGCCTTTACGCCCGCCTTTACCCTTTACCAATTGATATGCCGATGTCTTTGTCGAATTCAAACTTCCCATAAATGCCTGGGCTTGTGTGCCAAAAAGGAAAAAGACAGTCATGGCAACTATAACACTTAAAATACGCATTTCCCCCCCCCTCCTTTTTTGTGTCCCAGATTCAATATTTAAAGGCAACACAAGTTTTGTAAGTATTTGATGGCGTAGAGTATTGTAAACATTTTCTTG